>NZ_JANPCM010000196.1:0-9607 GCF_031430955.1 Ferruginibacter sp. | reverse complement strand
GAATTATCACCCATTACCACGTGGCCGGCCATTTGTGTATTGTTGCTCATGATGCAATTGTTGCCCACAATACAATCGTGTGCTATATGGCTATAGGCCATTATTAAACAGTTGTTACCCACTTTGGTTGTCCACCTGTCTTTACTGCCACGGTTAACCGTAACAAATTCTCTTATGGTGGTATTGTCGCCAATTTCTACAGTGGTTTGTTCGCCTTCATACTTTAAATCTTGCGGAATGGCGGCAATAACTGCACCGGGAAAAATGCGGCAGTTCTTTCCAATTCTTGCACCTTCCATAATGGTAACGTTGCTGCCTATCCAGGTGCCTTCGCCAATTTCTACATTGGGATGAATAACACTGAACGGATCAATTTTTACATTAGTAGCAAGCTTTGCACTGGGGTGAATGTAGGTGTGGGGGTGAATCATAATGAATGTGCAAAAATGCCAATTGGCAAATATGCAAAATTAAAATTGTGAATAATTTTATTAATGTGCAGATATGCTTGTATTCACATCTGCAAAATTATAATTGCCAAAAACTAAGTTAAGCATTTGAAATTGAATTGGCATGTTTGCCAATTTGCATATTGCTTAATTTCTCTTCACCAGTTGCGCTGTTAAATCTGCTTCGGTACACAATTTATTGCCTACATAAACGCTGCCTCTCATTATACAAATACCACGGCGTATGGGCTCAATCAATTCCATTTTTAAAATCATAGTATCGCCGGGCACTACTTTTTGTTTGAATTTACAATTATCTATTTTTAAAAAATAAGTATCGTATTGTCCTTCGGGCATGGCATTAATACAAAGTATGCCGCCGGTTTGTGCCAATGCTTCAATTTGCAAAACGCCGGGCATTACCGGGTTACCGGGAAAATGACCCTGAAAAAAAAACTCGTTAAAAGTTACATTTTTAATACCCACAATTTGTTTATCACTCAGTTCAATTATTTTATCTACAAATAAAAATGGAAAACGGTGCGGCAAAGTTTTTTCAATTTGCTGCTGGGTATATACCGGTTGTTGATTGGGGTTATAAATAGGAATATCCTTAGTGTGTTTATTTTTTTTGATGTACTGTTTTATTTTTTTTGCAAACTCTACATTGCTGCTGTGGCCGGGGCGGTTGGCAATTATATGCGCTTTAATAGGATAACCAATTAATGCCAGATCGCCAATTACATCTAATAATTTATGGCGTGCAGGTTCGTTAGGAAAACGGAGTTCTAAATTATTTAAATAACCTTCGCTCTTTACTTCTACTTTGGTACGGCCAAAAGCTTTTGCAAGGCGACTCATTTCTTCTTCGGTAACTGGCTTATCAACAACAACAATGGCATTATTAATATCACCACCTTTTACAAGATTATTATCTAACAGCATTTCCAGCTCATGCAAAAAACAAAAAGTACGGCAGGGTGCAATTTCTGTTTTAAATTCATTTATTGTTTTAATGCTGGCATGTTGTGTGCCCAGCACGGGGCTGTTAAAATCTATTAAAGTGGTAATGTGATAATGTGTTGCAGGCAGCGCCGTCATATCCACTCTTTTCACATCATCGTAATGAGAAATGTTGGTATCGATAGTGTACCATGCTTTGGCTGCATCTTGTTCTACTACTCCGGTTTCTTCAATTATTTCTACAAAGGGTTCGCTGCTGCCATCAATGATAGGAATTTCGGGGCCGTTAATTTCGATAAGGCAATTATCTACTCCCATACCTACCAGGGCGGCTAAAATATGTTCAACCGTACTTACTTTAGTATCGCCCTGTTCTAAAGTTGTTCCTCTTGATGTATCGGTTACCAAATCGCAATCGGCTTTAATTACAGGCATGCCGGGTAAATCGATACGCTGAAACTGAAAACCAAAACCTGCATTAGCTGGCTTTAAAGTCATATCTACATTTATACCCGTATGAAGGCCGGTGCCGGAAATACTAACCGAAGATGCAAGTGTGTGTTGTTTATCTGGATTGAAATTGATATCCATCAGCGTTAAAAATTTGTTGGCAAAGATATTTGATTTTTGGTTAGCCCGCTGATTACGCAGATATCGCAGAAAAAAGCTGTAATAAAATAGATATTATATTACTAAAAGGAAATAGGCTGTTCTTAACATTATATGCAAAATAATTAAACAGGAACATTCTGCGATATCTGCGTAATCAGCGGGAATATTTAAAACTGAAACTGAAAACTGCCAAAAATTCCAAAACGGGAACTTTTATTATCAGGCAAAGGCCTTGGCAAAACACGCCAAACAAAATCGAGGCGGAGTATTTTAAAAATGTTATCAATGCCGGTACCCACTTCTAAATAAGTAGTACCATTTAATGTTTTAAAAGTATTGGTGCTGTTATTGAGTGCACTATTTGCAGTACTTAACGAACCCCAAACTGTTTTTGCATTCCAGAACTGGCGCCATTTTAATTTACGGGTAATGGGAATAAAACGGAATAAGCCCGAGCCCACATTATGCTCTACATTAATGCCTGCATATTTATCGCTTAAATATTCAAAACGGTTCATCAGGTTAAAACTTCCGGGATCGTAATAATAAATATCGTTGCCGGGATGATTTTCTAAAAAAGTAAAAGGCAGTGCGCCGGTAATTTTACCTGCATATGCTTTATAATAAAAAGAACCGTAGGGAGAAATTTTCATGTAATCTTTTACTGATAAACCAATTTTAGTATAGCTGTAAGCGCTGTTTACAACACCTGAAAAACCTTTTGCCAGCATCAGTTCTGCTACCGGATATTTTGTACCCATTGAATAACGGAAATAATCGCCTTCTATAAATTGTTCTAAATAAGCAAAGCGTAATTTTAAAGCGACTTCAAAATTGGTAAGCGGCTCACCTTCTTTTGCAGGGAAAGTGTTTTTAAATGGTAAGTTTTTAAGTGGCTCGTACTTACGGTGGCTAATAAACCATTCGGTAGAAAATCCTTTACCCAATTCATTAAATATTTCAAAACGTGTATCCTGCAACTGTATAAATTTTCTGGTAGTGTTAGGTTTGCGGATGGCCAGAGAAAAAATATTATCCTGCCCCACATCACCAATCTGGCTGATGCCATTATCTATGTCGTTGCTGTAAGAAAGATGTAAGCGAAAACGTTTGGGATCTCTTTTTACAATCCAGTAAGCTTCTGCTTTGCCTTTAAATTTTTTATCACCAAAACCATACGCTAAATAAGTATGAAAATAAATGTGCTTATTAAAACCGGTTGTAGTGCCTAAATCAAAACGAAGCCTGGTGCCTTCCCAACTGTTTGCACTTATCCAGTTAAACCATGGGCCAATTTCGTAATTGGTTAGTGTTTTATAACCGGTGCCAATAAACTTTAACGTGTTTTGCAGGCGCTGAAATTTGGGCATTTGCAGCAACTTATTAATCGTGGTGTAAATTGCTTTTTCATTTTTTGATAAACTGTCGTGGCGTAAAACATTCCATACAGAATCGGTTTGTGCATTACTGCCGGGATCTGCTTTTGAAACTTCCTCAATAGTTTGCTGCTTAAATAAATTAGTAATGGAATCACTATTGATAATAATATTTCTGTAACTGGTAGTTTTTCTTCCAATAAAAGTGAGTGATTGTTTACCCAATATTTTAAAATCTGCAAAAAATTTATCACGGTTTAAAAAATATACACTGTCGTTAACAGGAATAAACTCCTGGAAAACACTGATACGGTCGATATAATTTATGTTGGCATCTTTACCCAGGTACAAATTTATTTTTAGTATTTGAAAAGTTATACCCATTACCCACGCATCTCCTTCAAAAGTATTTTGCCCGGAGCGTTTTGGAGAAAAGAGAAAATGAAATATTTTTTTTCCGTTAACTACCTGTGTATCGGGTACAAAAAAATTGTAGTACACATCAGCATTATCATTAAAAGGACCGATAAAATCTTTATCCATTACATTAACGTAATTGCCATACACATTTACATTCTGATTCATTACTCCCATCATTTTGCTGATGCTTTCATTTTTAAAACCAATGGTTTTGCTGGCTTTAATATTTTCAAAAAACTTTTTAGTATTGCGCTGAAAAGCATAATCACTTACACTTTCTAAAAGATAGGCTGGTAAAAAAGGTTCTTTTTCGCTGGTGCTGTCTATATTATCAAACACAAAAGAAAAAGGTTTGAGCAAGAAATTCTTTTTTGCTTTTTCGGGCTTGAAATTTTTAATATCCACCTCTAATTTATTGTAAGCCTCGTAACCAAAGTTGGGCAGGCTGTAGCGGTTGTACTGTTTCTTTTTGCTCATTATCTTTTTCCACAAAAACAAACCTTTATTAAATTTTGATCTTACTATTACAGCATTGGTAGCGGCGCCACGCTGCAATTGAATTATAATTTTTTTATTATTTACTGTATCGCTTATGGGTATTTTGTATAAATCGTATCCTACATAACTTACTACCAGCGTATCTTTTAAAAAATTACTGATGTAAAAAGAAAAGTTACCTGCACTGTCGGATGTTTTACCAATGCCCGACCTTGTAAAATAAATAGATGCATAACTAACTGGCTCTTTGGTATGGGCATCCTGTATAACGCCGGAAAAATTGAGGCTTTGTGCATGAAGCTGCACTGTAAAAAAAACAACCGCAATAAATAAAACGTAACGTAAAATGCTCAATGTAAAATATTATTGATACTGATTAATAAATTCAGATTAATTGTTATTTTAAACAACTAACTTTTTTTAATTTATAATGCTGTTGTTATAAACTAAAGATTACATAAGCAGCAAAAGCGTTGGCAGATAAATAAAAGCTTTACGAAATTATTTTTTTTCTGTTAAAGCAGCTATTTGTTTTTCTAATTCTTTTATTCTTTTTTCCAGCTCTGGCAATTTGCGGCTGGTAGCCTGACTGCGTAATGCAGCGGTAAACTCGTATGCAGGTGAGCCGGTAACTACTTTACCTGCCCCTAATGATTTGCTTACGCCACTTTGAGCATTAATTTTTGCGCCATCGCCAATAGTGATGTGGCCCACCACGCCTGCCTGCCCGCCTATCATAACATTATTACCAATTTTTGTGCTGCCACTTATGCCGCTTTGTGCAGCAATAATGGTATTGTTGCCCACTTCTGCATTGTGCCCAATTTGTAAAAGGTTATCTAATTTTGCGCCAGCTTTAATTAATGTACTGCCCATTGTTGCCCTGTCTATTGTGGTGTTGGATCCAATCTCCACACTATCCTCTATAATTACATTACCAATTTGCGGAATCTTTTTAAAGGTACCATCAGCCTGTGGTGCAAAACCAAAACCATCGCCGCCAATAATAGTTCCTGCATGTATCACCACATTTTTTCCAATAATGCAATCATGATAAATTTTTACTCCCGGATGAATAACTGTATTTTCTCCAACCACCACATTATTGCCTAAATAAACATTGGGATAAATTTTTACGCCATCAGCAATAATAACTTTTTCGCCTAAATAAGAGAAAGCCCCAATAAAAACATTGTTGCCAATTTTTGCTGTAGCATCTACATAAACAGGCTGCTGAATGCCCGTTAATTGCTGTTGCTGTATTTGCTGGTATTTATCTAACAGTACTGCAAAGGAAGTGTACGCAACAGGTACTTTTATAATTGTTGCTGCTACTGGTTGTTTTAATTCCTGTGTTTCATTTACAATAATGATAGATGCGTTTGTGCTGTACAGGTATTCCTCGTATTTTGGGTTAGATAAAAAAGCTAACTCACCGGCTTGCGCTTCTTCAATTTTACCAAACGAGCCTACAGTAACATCGGCGTTGCCTTCTACTTTGCCGCCAATTATTATTGCTATTTGTTGTGCAGAAAATTGCATATTTTATTATTCAGTCGTTAAGTCAATATTTCTTTACCAATAAAATTTCATCAATGACTTAACGACCAATGACGAACGATACAATTTTAAAAAAATGATTTCATCGTAAGTAACAAATGTAATATTTTTTAATCTTACCCTTCATATTTTGATTAATTAATGCATTATCCACCTCGGATATATCTTTAACGCTGCCGTCTTTAAACAAAATATAAATGTGCTCATCATCAAAATTATACGTACTGCTTACTGCTTCTCCTGTAAAAACAAAAAAAGCTGCTTCTTCTTTAGATACGTTTAGCTTAATACAGGCTTCGGTAGTTTTTTCTGCAATTAAATTTTTATCAACAGGCTCCGCATAATATTTTACTTTTAAAAGCTGGCGGTTAATAATGCCTTTACAAAGGGTTGACAAAACTTTGTCTTCATGCGTACTCCACACTTTAATGGCAGCAAGCACATCATAATCATCTAATCCGCAAAACTCAGCAATAGTTATTTTACTTTCGGGCTCATTAATTAATTTGTTCAGCGGCATTGGCGCAATTGCTTTTATTTGCTTGGCTCTTTTTATAATTTGCTGCAGCATTTGCTCGGCACAAAGTACTGTTTTATGCAGATAAACCTGCCAGTACATGAGGCGGCGGGCCACCAAAAATTTTTCAATGGAATAAATGGCTTTTTCTTCCACCATTAATTCGCCGTTGTGTACAGCAAGCATTTTTAAAATACGGTCGTAGCCAATTACGCCTTCGTTTACACCGCTGAAAAAACTATCCCGGGTTAAATAATCCATGCGGTCCACATCTAACTGGCCGGTAATAAGCTGGTGTAAAAATTTTTTGGGATGAATGCCGGTAAAAATATCTATTGCTAATTGTAATTGGCCGTTGAATTGTTCATTCAGTTCTTTCATTATCAGCAATGAGATTGCTTCGTGATGCATACCTTCTATCAAAACATTTTCAAGCGCATGGCTGAAAGGGCCATGGCCAATATCGTGTAAAAGAATGGCGATTTTTGCAGCCTGGTTTTCTTCGCCAGTTATTTCAACTCCCTTGCTTTTTAATTCGCTTAAAGCATTGCTCATTAAATGATAAGCACCTAATGAATGATGCAACCTGGTATGCACCGCACCGGGATAAACTAAATAAGCCATAGCCATTTGATTAATACGGCGCAGGCGCTGATAATAAGGATGGGCAATAATTTGATAAATAAGTTCATCATCTACTGTGATAAAACCATAAACGGGGTCGTTAATTATTTTACGAAAGGACATATAATAAGTTGATAGATGATAGTTGGCCGTTAACAGCCAGTATATATTTGTTAAAAGATGTACAAAGCTAAATAAAGCACGGCATCATTGATATAAAAAATTAAATTTGTAAAAATTGAAAAGTTGCTCATTTTTAAAAACTGCTTTATACGCTACGATAAAAAGCCTCCTCTATCTCCCCCAAAGGGGGAGGAAAAGGAGAGGATTGTGGCGATGATTTACAAAACACAATTAAAGAACAACAAAGTTTACAGCAGAAGTGAGTAACATAACTTGGATTTAATGTCGGAAACAAAATTTTATTACTAATAAAACAAATTCCCCTTTAGGGGATAGGGGTATGAGCATAGCAAAAATACTTTGGGTAGATGACGAAATTGACAGCCTTAACAGCCAGATAATGTTTTTAGAAAACAAAGGTTACGAAGTGCAAACCAAAACCAATGGCTTTGATGCCATTGAATTTGTAAAAGACAATATTGTGGATGTAGTGCTGATTTATGAAAGTATGCCCGGACTAACGGGACTTAAAACCCTGCAGCAAATAAAAGAAGTAAACAGTAATTTGCCGGTAGTGTTAATTACAAAAAACGAGGCAGAGAATTTAATGGATGAAGCCATTGGATCGCAAATAAGCGATTATTTAATTAAGCCGGTTAACCCAAACCAGGTTTGGCTGAGCCTGAAAAAATTAATTGATAATAAAAGATTGGTGGCGGAAAAAACTACTTCATCTTACCAGCAACAATTTGGAAGTTTGTTTATGGCCTTAAACAATAACCCTGATTATAATGAGTGGATGGAGATTTATAAGAAAATAATTTTTTGGGAACTGGCCATGAAGAACAGCGACAGCCCGGAAATGCAGGAAGTATTCGACTCACAAAAAAGCGAAGCCAATACAGAGTTTTTTAAATTTGTGAGCAGAAATTATGCTTCATGGGTTGGTCCTAAAAGTACAGGTGCGCCAATAATGAGCAATACTTTGATGAAGATGAAAGTATTTCCTCATCTGGAAAAGGGCACACCTTTATTTTTTGTGCTGATAGATAATTTACGTTTTGATCAATGGAAAACTATACAACCCATTTTTGCAGAAAGTTTCCGCATACATGAGGAAGAAACTTTTTATTCTATTTTACCTACGGCTACACAATATGCCCGAAATGCCATTTTTGCCGGGTTGCTGCCAATAGATATTGAAAAACAATTTTCGGCACAGTGGAAAAACGATGATGAAGAAGGTGGAAAAAATATGTTTGAAGAAGATTTTTTTAAAGCCCAGCTTAAACGAATGGGCAAAGGAGATCTAAAATATTCGTACACAAAAATTACTAACAATCATGATGGGCAAAAACTGGTTGATAATATTCATAACATGCTGAGCAATGATATTAATATTATTGTGTACAATTTTGTTGATATGCTGAGCCATGCCCGTACCGAAATGGAAGTGCTGAAAGAATTGGCAGGCGACGAAACCAGTTACCGCAGTATTACTGAGAGCTGGTTTACGCATTCGCCTTTGCATGCTGCACTTAAAAGAATTGCGGATAAAAAATTAACGATGATTGTAGCTACAGATCACGGAAGTGTAAGGGTAAAAACACCTGCAAAAGTAATTGGCGATAAACAAACTACAGCCAACCTGCGGTATAAACATGGCCGCAATTTAAATTACGAAGCCAAAGAAGTATTGGCTTTTCGTGACCCAAGGGAAGCTGGATTGCCTGTGCCCAATGTAAACTCCAGTTTTATTTTTGCTAAAGGCGATTTGTTTTTATGTTATCCCAACAATTATAATCACTTTGTAAATTATTATAAAAATACTTTTCAGCATGGCGGTGTAAGTTTGGAAGAGATGATTGTACCGGTGATTAGGATGACGAATAAATAGAGCCCGAAGCCCCAAACCCCTGAAGAGGCTTACGAACAACTTTTTAATTGAATAATTAACTGAGTTTGAACAAGCCCAAAGTTTTATTTATCAACGTTTGTTGAAAAGTAAAACAGGTATAACTATCCTGCTGCTTTACTTTTGTATTGCTTAAAAATTGACGATTCACCATTGACGATTCACGGGAATGAAATACACACAAAACATATTAGACAAAATAGAAAAAATTGCAGAAGAAGCCGGTTATGTAATCCGTTACGAGCGTGGTAATTTTCAAAGTGGCTATTGCATACTGCAGGCAAAAAAGGTAGTGGTGCTAAATAAATTTTTTCAAACCGAAGGAAGAATAAATACTTTGGTTGACCTAATGCCGCAATTAGAAATAAATTTTGATGCCCTTACTTTAGAGAGCCAGAAGATGTATGAAGAGGTGATGAGTGCGGAGGCAAGTAAGTAATTAGCAATTGTGATTTAGGAATTGGGTTTTAAAATTCAAGCTCTCTTAAATTTTATTACTGCTTATATAAAAGAATACTGCTCACCCAGCAACCTAATTACAAATTACCAA
>NZ_JANPCM010000195.1:0-2063 GCF_031430955.1 Ferruginibacter sp. | reverse complement strand
ACACTTCTTATATTGCTACAAAAGTGATGCTTACCGGTGTAAAAGAAGCTGATATAAAACCTGCCCCTTCTAAAAAATATTATACTTATGCCAGCCTGAAATCTATTATTGAAGAAAAAACAAAAGACTGGTATACCTGGGGCGATGATAAAGAAGAAAACCAAAGATTGAAGAACCTTTTTTTATGGAATGCTTTTTTATAACCCGGTTCAGCAACTCACCTATTTTGCGCTTTTGTTGCTATGCAACCAAGGCAAATAATAAAAGAATCATTAGATAAAATACTGACGAAGAGGAAAAAAAATGGCTGAATCAATTCTTCTGGAATATTTTTTTTAAAATATTTTTTGTAATTTCATTCAGCTTGTCCAACATCCTCTCTTTTATGTTTTTAACTAAAATATCCCCTATTTAGGGTATATGCAATTTCCTGATAGTGATTTACTTTTACCTCGAAAAACATCCATTTACTAAGCGGAAAGTACCGTTTACTAAATACAGTAATAAACAATGGGTAAGTTGCTGTTAACTTGCCTGTATAATTTAAGTAAATTAAACTGCCGGCTGTTCTGTTAACAATTGAAATTTTTTTTATGAAAAGAATATTATTTTCAATACTCTCTTTTTCCCTTGCAGTAACTGCAACTGCACAACTAAAAATCGACAACGCTACATTTTTCATTCAGCCGGGTGCCACGGTAACGGTACAGGGTGATGTAACCAGCAATGTTGATATACAGGGAACCGGCCTGTTACTTTTAAAAGGCAGTGCGTTGCAAAATGTGGACATGGGAGGATTTACCATTCCTAATTTAGAATTAGATAATGCAGCCAACGCAACATTACTAAATACTAATACCCGTATTGGCACCAGCATGGTACTTACTACTGGTAAATTTCAAACTGGCAATTTAAATCTTACACTTAGCCCAACTGCAAATATTACCGGGGCAAGTGCTGCCAAATTTATTTGGACTAACGGAACCGGGCAATTAAAAAAAGAATTAACCGGCAATATAGCAGCATACGAATTACCTGTGGGAGAAAACGCTAATTACCGTCCTGCTTATTTAACTACTGCTGGAAGCAGTTTTGCAAGTGCCAATTTTGGAGTGAGGGTTTTAGGAACTCCTGACCCTGCTAAACCTCCTATGACTGCGTCTCATCTTAACACAGCATGGCCAATAACAAGAACTGGTATTACAGGCGGAACAGTTACACTTGAAGGGCAATATATTGACCCAACCGATGTAACAGGAACTGAAGCAAATGTTGTAGGATATTTTAATAATGGTACCGACTGGAGTTCGGTTGCTGAAGGACATAATGCAGGCACGAACAGGGTTTCGGCACCAATTACAGCAAATGCAGGTTCACTATCTGGAATAAATAAATTTTTAACGCTTGGATCCAGAGCATTTTTACAGGGTGCTTATGATGCACCCACTGGTTTAATGTTCGATAATCTTCGCACTTTACCTTTTGGTTCATCTGCAAGTACTGCTAATTTTCCCAGTACAGATCCCTACAGGGTTGCGCCTTACAACACTGCCTTTACCCATGTTAATAATGCAGGTGTAGAAACTATTACCAGCAGCACCGTTGTTACAGCACAGGCCATAGCCGCAGATAATATTGTTGATTGGGTATTTTTAGAATTAAGGAATTTAAATGCATCACCCGGCAATTTAATTTTACAAACACGGAGTGCATTAGTACAAAGAGATGGAGATATTGTTGATGTAGATGGTGTTAGCCCTGTAACATTTAATAATTTACCGGATGGTAATTATATTGTTGCAGTTCGCCACCGCAATCATCTTGGATTAAGTACCGATCAGGTTAATTTTCCTAAAGCAGTAGATGAAACGAAGTCAACTGCTTTTACTACCAATGTAATTGATGTAAGAATTGCAACAGATCCGCAGTTGTTTGGAACTGCTGCTGCATATACAACAGCAACACATCCTGTTTTGGGTACTGTTAATTTGTTGTGGGGAGGAAATGTAACGGGCAATGCATTCGTAAGATATCAGGGTAATAACGGCCCCGGCCCTGCTAAC
>NZ_JANPCM010000194.1:0-3904 GCF_031430955.1 Ferruginibacter sp. | reverse complement strand
ATTTAAATCGTAATTGCTGTTCTTTGTTTGGCACAAAACAGGGTTTGCATTTAAACAAAATAAAGCAAGCAGTAACCAGGTTGGCAATAACCAATTATTTAGTGTTAGCATTTAATCCTCAAGGTAAAGAAATTTATGGTTCTATCCACCCAATACCACTGGCAGATATGCAGCATTGCTAAAGTAGCTTACAACCGCAGCGTAAACTTTAAGAAAATAAGCGGCCAACAACTTCTTCCAAATTTTACCACTACAAAAGCGAAGGCTTATATTTGTTACAGCCTGAAAATAAGCGGTCAATAAAATATGGTACAAAATTTTTTAGGAGTAATTGTTGGGTATGCAATTTTTGCAGCAACATCGCTTGTGCTTTTTAAACTATCAGGGCAAAACCCACATGCTGATCCAACAGTATCATTTGTAATTGTAACAATAATATACGGCGGAATATTTTCATTCATTGCTGGGTTTGTTGCACAACTTATTGCACGTACAAAAAATTTGAATGTAAATTATATACTTGCATTTATACTTGCAGGCTTTGCTGCATTTTCATTTTTTAAATCATCCGGCAATCACTGGACACAACTTACAGCCATTTTAGTTTTTGCCCCGGTATCAATTTCAGGTGGGCTGTTTTTTCTGCGAAGGAGATAAGACTCCGGTCTTATTGTTAGCTATAGCAACATAATTTCGATGACAGATTTGTAAAAACAAACTTCGACCTCATAGCACTAACTAAACCTACTTTTAATTCAATAATTTTAAATAGTTTTATTTTGCTTCACCAGCATATTAAAAGTATGAAGAGAGAAGGCTTTAATTTAAAAAAAGGGGTTATGTTTTTTCACATCGTTTGCGGTGTGCTGGCGGCATGTGCTATTTTAATTTTTTTACTAAACGGAAAATATCCCTGGGTGTATAAATTATTTTTAGGGTGTTATATTTTTAGCGGGGTAGCCATTCTCGCCATTTTCTTTAAATCACTCAGTCGGTTGCAGCATTTATATTTTGAAATTTTATTTTTAGCGCCTTTTTTATTAGCAGCTTTTTGGTTTTTTACCTGGCTGTTTGAATATTATTTTTTTGGGAAATGAAACAGGCGGTATAATATTTTTCAATAAAAAATAAACTGCCTGTTACAAAACCAGGTTTTACTTTTAACATGCAGGATAAAAAAGCCTATGAAAATCATTTAAAGCAACAATACGGTAACAATATTACCACTTCGGTTACCACTAATAATTGGAAAGTAAGAAAAATAATGACCGGCGCATTAATCACTTTGCCTCTTTCAAAACAAAGCAAATTATTTTTACAACCAAAATTACTGGCGGGTTTCTGTAAAATTAAAATTCCCGATTACCGTTATATCGGGTTCGATCAAAATGGTTTTCTGCTGCCTGATAATCTTGCAAGATCTGAAAATGATCCTGATGGGGGATTTTGCTACCAGGCAGGTGGTGCATTAAAATATTCGCTTTCAAAAAAAATATATTTATTACTGGATGCTAATTATTTTTACAGTTCGCCTGTATTAAAATATAATTATAATCCTAACTATCCCAATCCGGGGCCTGCTACTGCCGAAGCAAAAAGAAATTACAATGTATCAAGCGTAAATATTTTTTTTGGAGCAGGAGTAATTTTTTAATTCATTGGATTGTTTTCTTAAGCCTTCGATATAAAAATGGTTTCTTCAAAATGTTTAGAACCTTTTACAACAAACAGGTTAAAATTGTATGAATGCATTTTAAATTGTCGCTAAAGCATCAGGCCAGGCAGCAAATTTTAACGCAGAGAAAATAAGAAAAGGATTTATCGAAAAGGTTTTCAGTGTAAACTCTGCCATGTGATTTTCCCGGCGTTGAAAAAAAATTGCGACAATTTGAAATGCATTCAATTGTATCAATGGTAACCACAACCCAAACCTTTTGCTTAATTTTAATCTTCTAACTAAATTAAAAAAAAGCATGATGATGACAAACAAAAAATGGCTGCTTGCAGGCATCTTCTTTTGCATGGGTGCAGCAAATAATTACAGCAATGCACAAAACGCTTCAAAAAAATTTATCGATCCTGCCAATATGGATAAATCGGTAAAACCCGGCGATGATTTTTATACCTATGCCAGCGGCAACTGGATAAAAAATAATCCGGTGCCTGCAAAAGAAACACGGTGGGGCAGTTTTAATCAACTGCGTGATTTTAATATTAATGCTGTAAAAACGGTTTTAGAAAAAGCCATGTCAGATAAAAATGCAGCACCGGGTTCGGTAAGTAAAAGAGTAGCCGATTTTTATATTGCAGGCATGGATAGTTTGGCTATTGAAAAAAGAGGTTTTTCTCCAGTACAACCTGCCTTAAAAGAAATTGAAGCCATCAGCAGCGAAGCTGCAATACAAAAAATGATTGCCTGGTTAAGAACTACAGGCTCTGGCTCACCGTTATATGGTTTTAATGTGGGGCAGGACAGGAAGAATGTAGAGATCATGATTCCGCAATTCAGCCAGGGTGGCACCACGCTGCCTGACAGGGATTATTATTTAAAAACTGATGGCCGAAATGCAGAAATTCAGCAAGCCTATAAAAATTATATTACTACGCTGTTTATTTTAACAGGCACTGGTAAAGAAATGGCTGAAAAAAATGCTATCACCATTTTTGAGCTGGAAAAAAAATTAGCACAGGCGCAAATGAGCAGGGTAGAAATGAGGGATCCTTATAAAACCTACAATAAATTCCAGGTAGAAAGTTTTACCGCAACTACTCCAGGCTTAAACTGGCGTGAAATATTAGCTGATCTTAAAATAAAAAATCAAGATAGTGTACTGGTAAATAACCCGGCATTTTTTACAACGGTATCAGGTTTATTAAAATCTATTCCGTTAGATGACTGGAAAACATATTTGCAATGGAATGTTTTAAAAGCTGCAGCACCTTATTTAAGCAGCGCTTTTGTAGATGCTAGTTTTGCTTTTAACCAGGTATTATCAGGCCAGCGCATCCAAACACCACGCTGGCAAAGAATGTCGCAGTTAACAGATGGTTCTATTGGCGAACTGCTGGGCCAGTTGTATGTAAAAGATTATTTTAAACCCGAAGCAAAATTGCGTATGGCAGAGTTGGTTACCAATTTGCGTAAAGCTTTCGCCAACAGAATAAATAAATTAGATTGGATGAGCCCTGCAACCAAAACCAAAGCATTAGCAAAGCTGGCTGCCTTTCGCCCAAAAATTGGTTACCCCGATAAATGGAGAAATTACGATGGCCTTGTAATAAACAAAAATACTTATTTTGAGAATGTACGTAATGTTGGGGAGTGGAATTACAATTACATGATTAACCAGTTGGGTAAACCGGTTGACAGGGAACGTTGGGGCATGACTCCGCCAACAGTTAATGCTTATTACAATGCTACTTTAAATGAAATAGTTTTTCCTGCAGGTATTTTGCAATTACCTTTTTTTGATGCTAAGGCTGATGATGCTTTAAACTATGGTGGCATTGGTGCAGTAATTGGTCATGAAATGTCTCACGGCTTTGATGATAATGGCAGTAAGTATGATGCTGACGGCACTTTAAGAAACTGGTGGACCGAAGAAGACCGTACCAAATTTGATGCAAAAACCAAAACTCTTGCACAACAATACGATGGCTACACCGTACAGGATACCATACACGTAAATGGTAAATTAACGTTAGGAGAAAACATAGGCGACCTGGGCGGTTTAAATGTTGCTTACGAAGCTTTTAAAATGACACCGCAGGGAAAAAGCACAAAAACGATTGATGGTTTTACACCGGACCAGCGTTTCTTTTTGGCCTGGGCACAGGTATGGCGCAATAACACATTGCCGCAAACCGAAGCACAATTGATAATAACGGATACACATTCCCCCGG
>NZ_JANPCM010000193.1:0-15555 GCF_031430955.1 Ferruginibacter sp. | reverse complement strand
GTAAAAAGTTTATTTACTACCGAAGAATTGCAAAACGAAATTTTTAATAAACGTGCCGAAGCTTTAAGTATTGAAGATTTTGCCGCACTTACTTTTAAAATGAGTTGATTGAAAAATAAAACTGCATATTACTTTTCGATGTCTGTTGCCAATTGCTTATCGCCAATTATTTATTGCCTTTTGCCAATTGTATTTTGTCAATTGCTCTCTTCATGCTATACGCCACGCTATGCCTACAGCCCTTCTGCTCACAATGTACCGGTGCTTACAAAAAAGGGGGATAGTAAACTGGCATTTAATTACTCCGTAAATTTTGCAGATAACAGGGTAAAAGAAAATGTATCCACTAAAGGCAAAGCAAGTGGCTATGATGTACAGGCGGCGTATGCGTTTACCAACCACTGGGCAATGCAGGTAAATTATTTTCACCGTAAAGAAAGAAATGCCGGTGATTTTGACAGTAATGTACTGGACAGTACTGTTATTAATTATAAACGAAACCTTACTGAAATTGGCGCCGGATATTTTAAAACACTAAATAGTAATAAAAAAGCGGCAGTACAAATTTTTGCCGGCATTGGCTTTGGTAAATTTAGTTTTACCGATAATGGTAAAGATCAAAGTAATGTGTACAGAAGCCGCTACCACACTATGAACATTACCAAAATATTTATACAGCCTGCATTAATGATAAGAGGTAAAAAGAATTTTGCTGCTTCCCTTTCATCCAGGTTTAGTACAATTTATTTTAAAAATATTACTACTGATTATTCCGCCACGGAATTAGATAATTACAAATTAGACAGCCTTTCTTACAGGCCAAGGTTTTTTTGGGAACCTTCAATTGTAAATACATTTGGGTTTAAAAAATTACCCGGTGTTCAGCTGGAATTTCAAACGGGCATGTCAGTTTTAATGAGCCGCCTTTTTGTAGATTACAGGGCATTTAATTTTTCTGCCGCTTTGTTGTTTGATTTACCAAAACTTTTTGCTTTAAACAACCATTCATCTAAAAACTAACGCTTGTTATTTTTGTAAGATGTTTTGTAGGTAAATTTGCAGCCCCCTCTATCTCCCCGCCGCGGCGGAAGGAAATGGAGAAGCCAGAAGCGAAGAGCAATAAATAAATTTAAACATAATAGAGTAACAGAACCTGTTTTAAAAATATAAAACATAATCTTCCAAACAATCTTCTCCATTTCCCTTCCCTTGGGGGAGGATAGGTGGGGCTAATATTTTATGAGTTTTACATTAAAAAATAAAGTTAGAATTGTAACCGCTGCCAGTTTATTTGATGGCCATGATGCTGCAATAAATATTATGCGCCGCATTATGCAGGCCAAGGGTGCCGAAATTATTCATTTGGGCCACAACAGAAGTGTGCTTGAAATTGTGGAGTGCGCCATTGAAGAAGATGTGCAGGGCATTGCCATTACCAGTTACCAGGGCGGGCATGTAGAGTTTTTTAAATACATGAAAGATTTGCTGGAGCAAAATGGTTGTGGCCATATAAAAATTTTTGGTGGTGGTGGCGGAACTATTCTTCCATCCGAGATTGAAGAATTGCATAACTATGGCATTACAAAAATTTACAGCCCTGATGATGGCAGAAGAATGGGGTTGGAAGGAATGATTGAAGATGTAATTCTTTCCTGCGATTTTGCATTGAGTGGAAATGGCAATTATAAAAATGATATGACGCTTGGTGAAGTACATGATGTAAGAAAAATTGCAAGGCAGATAACGAATGTGGAGAATGGGTTACTGGTGTCAGACGGTTCCAAACAGTCAGACACTTTGATTCCCGTTTTAGGAATTACAGGAACCGGCGGTGCTGGAAAATCTTCTGTAACTGATGAAATTGTTCGTCGGTTTTTAAATAATTATACAGATAAAACCATTGCGGTAATTTCTGTAGATCCAAGTAAGAAAAAAACCGGCGGAGCTTTATTAGGAGACAGAATAAGAATGAATGCGATCTCATCTCCACGGGCCTACATGCGAAGCCTTGCCACCAGAGAAAGTGAAAAAGCATTAAGCAAATATGTACAGGAAGCTATTAATATCTGTAAAGCTGCTGGCTATGATTTTATTATTTTAGAAAGTGCCGGTGTGGGGCAAAGTGATGCCAGTATTTTAGACTACTGCGATGTAAGTATGTATGTGATGACGCCGGAATATGGTGCTGCTAGCCAACTGGAAAAAATAAATATGCTGGATTATGCCGATGTGGTTTGCGTAAATAAATTTGATAAAGCCGGTGCATTAGATGCCCTGCATGATGTACGCAAACAATACAAACGCAACCATAGTTTATGGACTGCTAAAGATGAAGAATTGCCAATAATAGGCACCATTGCTGCACAGTTTAATGATGCTGGTGTAAATGAATTGTTTGAAAGGCTGATGGAAAAAGTGGCAGAAAAATGTGGTGTAAAATTTCATGGCGAAATTGAACATCATGCACATGTAAAAGATACTGCAAGCCAGTCAACTATTATCCCGCCTAAACGGGTACGTTATTTAGCAGAGATTGCAGAAACTATAAATGAATATAATGGTTGGGTAAAAGAGCAGGCAGCCATTGCTACTACATTATACCAATTGGATGGCGTAATAAAAATGATGGATGATAAAAAATGAGGACTCCTGTAAAAAAATATAATCAATGGTTGGTGGAGTTAAAAACTAACATTCATCAAAGCCGGTTACAAACTGCATTAAAGGTGAATACTGATATGCTGATATTGTATTGGTATATTGGTAAACAAATAATACAAAAAACAGAAGCAGAAGGATGGGGTGCAAAAATTATTCAACAACTGTCTGTTGATTTACAAAAGGAGTTTCCTGATATGCAGGGTCTTTCTTTTAGAAGTTTAAAATACATGCGGCAATTTGCTGCTGTATATCCGGATTTATTAATTGGGCAGCAGGCTGCTGCCCAATTGCAAAAAAAGCCGGTAAAATCAATTACGCAGCAGCCTGCTGCGTTAATTAAAAATAATAAAAACGTAATTGGGCAGCGGGCCGCTGCCCAATTACAAAAAGTATCAAAAAACGTAATTGTACAGCAGCCTGCTGCACAATTCAGCAATAAAATATATTATCTCTCCAATCCAGTACTGGTCAATATCCCATGGGGGCAACACATGTTATTGATGGATAAAATAAATAACAATGAAGAGCGCCTTTGGTACATTAATAAAACAATAGAAAATAACTGGAGCCGTACGGTGTTACAATACCAGATTGAAACTGATTTATACCAACGACAGCATAAAACAAAAAAGGCCTCCAACTTTCATTTAACATTACCTAAGCCACAGGCCGACCTTGCCAATTCAATTTTAAAAGACCCTTATGTTTTTAGGTTTGCACAGATGGGAGAATTTGTAAACGAAAGAGAATTGGAGCAACAGCTTATAAAACATATTCAGGAATTTATTATGGAGCTGGGTGCAGGCTTTGCATTTGTGGGAAGGCAGGTAAAATTAATGACAGGTAAAAAAGAACACTTCATCGATTTACTTTTTTATCATTTGTATTTGCGGAGTTATGTGGTAATAGAATTAAAGATGGAAGAATTTGAAATGGCGCATACAGGGCAAATGAACGGCTATTTAAATATGGTAAATAAACAACTGCGCCAGCAGCACGATAACCCATCAATAGGAATTATTTTATGTGGTGCAAAAGATACTATAGAAGTGGATTATGCACTCACCAGTATCAATCATCCCATTGGTGTAAGTGAATATACATTCAGTAAATTGTTACCTAAAAATTTAAAAGATAAATTACCCTCTGCAAAACAATTGCAGGATGAGGTAAACCGCTTTCTTAAAAAAATAAAATCTGTAAAAAGAAAATAACAGCTTATTATATGCCAGTAAACGAACTGAAAAATAAATACAAAGAACTGCAGGAGCAATTGCACCCGGATGTTAAAAAACTATTGCAACAATGGGCCGTATTACAAAAACAATACGAAGGCGATTTTTTTGAATTTGATGTAAGAGGAAAAAAAATAAAACAAGATTTAACTTATAAATCTTTAAGCGGTACAAAAATCAGTAAAGTGTATTTACCCAAATACAAAGACTGGGGCGATATTTTAAAATGGCAACTGCAGGAAAATGTGCCGGGAGAATTTCCTTATACTGCCGGAGTGTTTCCATTAAAAAGAGAAGGTGAAGACCCTACAAGAATGTTTGCAGGCGAAGGCGGCCCCGAAAGAACCAACCGGCGTTTTCATTATGTAAGTTTGGGGCAACCGGCAAAAAGATTGTCAACAGCATTTGACAGTGTAACATTATATGGTGAAGACCCTGATCACCGTCCTGATATTTATGGTAAGGTGGGTAACAGCGGTGTAAGTATTGCCACAGTTGATGATGCCAAAAAATTATACAGTGGTTTTGATTTATGCGATGCAAAAACTTCAGTGAGCATGACCATTAACGGTCCTGCACCAATGCTGCTGGCATTTTTTATGAATGCTGCTATTGATCAGCAATGTGAAAAATATATTATTGAAAATAATTTACGGGGAGATGTAAATAAACTGGTTGAAGAAAAATATAACATAGAAACTTTGCCAAAGTATTTAGGTGTAGATGGCAAACCGGTTCATCATACAAAACTTCCTAAATCATCAGGGACTAAACTCCCCTCTTCGGGAGGGGAGTTAGGGGAGGCTGGGCTTCCCTCAGGTAATGATGGCCTGGGTTTACGTTTATTAGGTTTAAGCGGACAAGATGTTTTACCTGCAGATGTGTATGAAAAAATAAAAGCAAAAGCATTAGCAACAGTACGTGGTACAGTGCAGGCCGATATTTTAAAAGAAGACCAGGCACAAAACACCTGTATATTTTCTACAGAATTTGCATTAAAATTAATGGGAGATGTGCAGGAATATTTTATTACGAATAAAGTGCAGAATTTTTACAGTGTAAGCATCAGTGGTTATCATATTGCAGAGGCGGGTGCTAACCCCATTACACAATTAGCATTCACTTTATCCAATGGTTTTACCTATGTAGAATACTATTTAAGCCGGGGAATGAACATTGATGATTTTGCACCCAACTTATCTTTCTTTTTTAGTAATGGAATGGATCCGGAGTACAGTGTGATAGGAAGAGTGGCCAGAAAAATTTGGGCCAAGGCAATGAAATATAAATACAAAGCCAACGACCGCAGCCAAAAATTAAAATACCATATACAAACCAGCGGCAGAAGTCTGCATGCACAGGAAATTGATTTTAATGATATAAGAACAACGCTGCAGGCATTGTATGCCATTTACGATAACTGCAACAGTTTACATACTAACGCCTACGATGAGGCTATAACCACACCCACCGAAGAAAGTGTACGCCGTGCCATGGCCATTCAATTAATTATAAACAGGGAACTGGGTACAGCAAAAAACGAAAACCCCAACCAGGGCGCTTTTTTAATAGAAGAATTAACCGATCTGGTAGAAGCTGCAGTGCTGGAAGAATTTAACCGCATTACCGAACGTGGTGGCGTATTAGGGGCAATGGAAAGAATGTACCAGCGCAATAAAATTCAGGAAGAAAGTTTGTATTACGAAACATTAAAACACACCGGCGAATATCCGATAGTTGGCGTAAATACTTTTTTAAATAAAAATGGCAGCCCTACTATTTTACCAACAGAAGTTATCCGCAGCACAACAGAAGAAAAAGAATTTCAAATATCAACACTGCAATCTTTTAAAGAAAGGCACAAAGAAAAATCTGCTGAAATGCTGCAACGTTTACAAAAAGTTGCCGTTAATAATGGTAATTTATTTGCCGAGTTAATGGAAACGGTTAAGTATTGCAGCCTGGGGCAAATTACCAATGCATTGTATTCAGTTGGCGGGCAATACAGGAGAAATATGTAATGGTTTAATAGTAATACTTCCAGCCGTAAGCAGCATATATTTTTTTAGGATAGTACAATTTTCCTTCTTTAATTGTAAGAAAAATTTTACGGATGTCTTTTATATTTTTCTTCGGGTCGCCATCAATTAAAATAAGGTTGGCAATTTTTCCGGCATCCACAGTTCCATAATCATTCAGCATGCCGTGTACTTTTGCAGGCCAGTAAGTTGCCATACGCAATACATCGTAATTAGGAATACCGCACTCGCTGTATATTTCCAGTTCGTGCTGCAGTATGCCACCATCTGTGCCCGATAATATTGTTATGCCATTATCATAAAGCATTTTCAATAATTTTTTCATGGCGGTAAACGATTTTGCATAGGCAGCAGCAACAGCATTATCATCAATAAAAGAACCGGACATGGCATACCTTTTTGTTTCAGCAGGCAAATATGCTGCAATAGGTAAATATGCTTTGGCAATTTTACCGGGCATATCAGTAAACATGCTTTCAAAAATATTTATAGTGGGGTCAACAATTACGTTTTTTTCTTTCAGTTTTTGTACAAAATTTTTTACTGCATCACTTTTAACATCAATAGTATATCCTTTATTACCTATCAATTTAAAACGGGTCATATTTCTGGTATCTACTGTATCGCCAAAAAAATTCAGCATCAGCATATTCATATGTGTTATCTCATCATAGCCTGCATCAACGGCCTGCGTTGCCGTCATAAATGCTGGAATGTGGCCGCAAACTCTCATACCCAAACTGTGTGCCTTTGCTGCAAGCGGTTTTACCCATTCAGGTTTTATGGAACTGTATAATTTTATTTGTGTGCAGCCTTTTTGTTTATATTCTTCAATGGCTTTTATTCCTTCTTCAAGTGTGTTTATTATAGCTCCGGTTGGTGCAGCCATTTCACCGGCTTTATCAATAAAGCCTGATACTACATTAATTTGGGGCCCAAGTAAACTGTCTTTATCAACCCGTTTTTTTACATTCCACAATTCATCATTGTTACCCATATCCCTCAGGTTGGTTACACCCTGTGCCATCATTAACGGGCCATTCTCCATAAAAAAGTGGCCATGCATTTCCCAAAGGCCGGGCATTAAAAATTTACCCGTGCCATCAATTATTTTATAGCCTGCAGGAATTGGTGTGTACAAAGAATTTCCTGTTTTTTCAATGCGGTCATTTTTTATGAGCACTGTAGCATTTGCAAAAGTGCTGCCTTCGCCTGCATTAAAAACGGTAACATTTTTAATAGCAATACCCGTATTTATTTTTTCTGTAATTGTTTGCGCAAGGTTGGTGTAAAATTTTTTTTCAATTTCTTTTTGAATAGTGAGCAGCGGTTCAATATTTTTTTCAAAACCTTTAAGTATTATAGACGACCAATCGCTGAGACTGGCAAAGTAGTGACCATCTGCAGTGTACCAGGTATAACTGGGTGGGCCACCAAGGCCGCTAAAACCAATAAGTTGTACCGCTAGCTGGTTATTTTTTTCATCTGTTACAGGCAGTTCTTTTACTTTTTTAAAACTGATATTACCTGATGGCAGCACTGCAATTTTATTAGCAGGCTGGGCCATAAGTATTTTGTAGAGAAGTTCCGCTTCGCCGGGGGTGCCGTTAATAGAAGAATATAACTGTCCGTTAAAAACAGTTGTTTCATTTTCAAATTTATTTTTCCAGGTTGCTTTGCCATTTTTTACTTCAAACTTTTCCTGCACTTTATTTTTAAAATAATCAATGCCACTTACTTCCTGCAACACAATTATCCCTTTTTCGTTGGTTTTAATATGAGTATTTATGGATGGACCACGGCCACGGTCGTTGTATTCAAAATGATAATAATAGTCATTTGCTTTTTCGTTGAAAATTGTTTGTATGCCGGTTATTTTTCCGGCGTTAACCACACTGTATTTTATCGTATCGGCCTGCTGTGCATGGCTGGCGGCAAATAAAAAACATCCTGTAACAAGTATAAGCAGTTTCATTTTAAAAATTTTGTAAAAGATAAACATTTTATAAAAGGAGAAGGCGATTTTTTTTGAACTGTCTCTTAAAATTATAAAATGGTTTGTAAAAAGCAACCATCTTGTATTCTATGCAGCAAAAAATAGATTGCAAATGTTTTTCCAATTGAAGTCTGGTGTAGTTTTGTAATGATTTTTTTGTTTATGGTAAAATTAAAAATAACAATCTGCCACCTGGCCGATGCAACTGTAATATGCTTAAACTAAACCATGTACATCATATCGCTATAATTTGTAAAAATTACGAAGCATCCAAAAACTTTTACACCAAAGTATTGGGTTTTACAATTAAGCAGGAAGTGTACCGTAAAGAAAGAGATTCTTATAAACTTGATTTATCCTTAAACGGAAAATATGTAATTGAATTATTTTCATTTCCAAATACACCTTCAAGGCCATCCAGGCCCGAAGCTGCAGGCTTACGCCATATTGCTTTTGAAGTGGATAGTATTGATGACACCGTTATTGAATTAAGTAAACATAATATTATTGCAGAGCCGGTAAGAATTGATGAATTCACCAATAAAAAATTTACTTTTATTGCTGACCCCGATGATTTGCCTGTAGAGTTTTATGAAATCTAATAAAATCTTGTAATTTTTTCTGCCAAATCTGCGATATCAGCGGGCAATATTTTATTTTGCAGGATGATTATTTTAGAAAATAAAAACCTCCGTGCAGTAATTGCATCCAAAGGTGCCGAACTGCAAAGTTTAATAAATAAACAAAATAATTTAGAGTACATGTGGGATGGCGCTGCAGCATGGCCTAAGCACAGCCCTGTCTTATTTCCCATTGTTGGAGGATTAAAAAATGATACTTATTATTTTAACGATAAAGCCTATAAATTGCCAAGGCATGGTTTTGCAAGAGATAAATCTTTTGCGGCAGAAAAAATCAGCGATACAGAAGCGGTATTTACAGTAACAGAAGATGAACAAACACTGCAAGTTTATCCTTTTGCATTTACATTAAAATTGCGGTACAGTTTAAACGCTGCTGCCATTAGCTGCACTTACGAAGTATACAACAGCGGTAAACAAGACTTACTTTTTTCTGTTGGTGCACATCCGGCATTTGCAGTACCATTAACCAGCGATTCTATTTACACTGATTATTATTTACAGTTTAACACCCCAGAAACATTGCAGCGCTGGAAACTGACAAACGGATTAGTATCTGCAGTTAATGAAATTTTGCCTCTTGAAAACAATAAACTTTTATTACATCAGAAATTGTTTTATGAAGATGCTATTGTTTTAAAAAATATGCAAAGCAATGCAATTACACTCGGCTGTAATAAGCATGATCATGGATTGCGTTTTACATTTAATGATTTTCCTTTTTTTGGGATATGGGCTGCAAAAGATGCACCCTTTGTTTGCTTAGAACCCTGGTGTGGCATTGCCGATGGTATTAATCTTAATCAGCAGTTTAAAGATAAGGAAGGAATAAATGTACTGCCTGCAAACGAAAACTGGCAACGCACCTGGAGTGTGGAATGTTTTTAAAATAATTAAAATAACTCCTCACAATAATATCCTGCATTCAGCAAAATATTTTCTATTTCTGCCCCCGCAATATTGCGGCTTACAATACGCAGCACCTTATCGCAGTCATCTAAATCTACATTCCATTTTATAATATGCGGATGAACATCTAATAAAGATTCCACATCTTCAATGCGTTTGGCATCGGTAAGGTTAGTTTTAAAAATAAGAATTTCAATATTGCTTTTACTGCCTGCTGCGGCAGTTACTGCGGCAATATGGTTAATTTGAAATGTATTCATAACAGATCAGTTGGTTGATTATAATTAAACCGGGATAAAGTATTTAAAAGGCTGAAAACTTTTGTAAGATATAATTCCAGCGCTTAATTAGTTAAGTTTATTGGTGTGAACTGCAGATTTTAAAGAGTGAATGGTAAAAAGGGCCATCAGTTTTTTAATCCACCGCCTTTGTTTCACTGTCTTTTCTCTCAAAATTTCCCCACCTGCCACCACAGCGGTTCTTCCACTCGGCTTTAAATTTTTCTCTTTCCTCTGGTGTCATATTCTCAAAACGTTGTTTCATTTTTTGTTTCCAGGCGGCGCTGCCCCGCCAGCCGCCACGGTCACCAAAACCACCAAACAATATCTTACTTAAAAGTAAAATACCCAGGGCCTGTAAAAATGTTATTGTTTTTACACCAATTACTGCAGGTAAAATATTATTCCACAAACTCATTACCACAAAGCCAAATACTAATACAGCAAGGGTGCCAAATATTAAAATCATCAACCCTTTTTTAATCCATAATTTTTTCATCTTATTTTTTGTTTGCCACAGATGCACAGAAGCACAGAATCTTTATATTCTATTATTAGCTACTTTACAACTGTGAGTTAATTTTAATATTTTTTTTGTTAGCCACAGAGGCACGGAAGCACAGAGGTTTTTATCCTTTTTTTATTTAGCGCTTTCTTGTCTTTGTAACATGCTTTAATAATTTTATTTACAATTTTTTGTCCTGATATTTTTACGAAACCATTACAGATGTATTTTTCTGTGCTTCCGTGCCTCTGCGGCAATCTTAGTAATTTAATAATTCATCTTTTAATACACTCAGACGGTTTCTTAAATGCAATACTGCATAACGCTTACGGCTGATGAGTGTGGCCACACTTTCTCCGCCTGCCGCAGCTATATCTTTAAAAGCAATACCATCAACCTCGTTTTGTATAAAAACCTCCCGTTGCTCTGCCGGCAATTCATCCAAAGCCGCTTTCAGTTCTTCCCAAAAAATATTACGCAGGTATTCCGTTTCGGGTGTTGCAGCATCGCTAAACATTATTTCCTTCCAGTTAAAGCTGTCGTCTTCGGTTTCACCATTGCTTAAAATATCATCGGCAAGGGGTAATTTTTTTTTACGGTAGCTGTCGGTAATTTTATTTCGGGCCACTTTGTACAGCCAGGCCGTTGCCTGCTCTATTGGTTCGGTATTGCCGGCAAACTGGTAAAAAACATCCTGCAAAATATCTTCTGCATCTTCATTACTGCTTACCCGCTGCTTAATAAACCCAAACAGGCGGTTACTTATAGCCTTAATGGTATTGGTAATATTTTTGTTGCGTTCAGCAGCCATTGGTATTGCTATGGTCATTGCATCTTCCATTGTTATATACTTGCAGACGAATGACGAATGATTATATTTTAAAGATGAGCATTTTTTTTAAATATGGCGTAGCAATACCTGTTAATGGTACTAAATTTTGTAAATAAACATCTACACCACATTACTTTATATAGCTACAAAATTGAAAAAGCAGCGGTTTAAATTTGTGGTGTCATTTACAAAAGTAATTATAGAACCTAAATCCCTTGAAAACCAAATAAACTGTAATCCCAAACCTTAAGAAAACAAACTGATCAATTCCAATGAAAAGCCCCGAAACGGGGTTTTTTGTTTTTATACCTTTTTCTGCAAATACCTCTAACCATAATGTGATACCGGTAACCCTTTAAAAACTATACTAAAAGCATAAGAAAAAACAGTCAATTACTTTTTTGAAAACTAAACCTTTTCCAGCCTTAACCGAAAACAAAAATAAATTCCAATTAAAAACCCCTGTACGGGGTTTTTCTTTAACAGCACTTATAAACTTTTACTATAGCGGCACAAAATAAATGTGGCTTTATTATTACAAACATTAGCGCTTAATTCTATAAAAAAGATTTTAGCAGGGTTCTATATTTGCATTGTGTTTAAAAAATAATCTATCCATATCCAATCTATCCTTTTAAAACACTTTAATTGAAACACAAGAAAAAAGTTACCCAGATCCTGGGAAAAACCCAACCCAACCGTAGTCTTAATCCCTGAAGAAAACAATCAATTCCAATGAAAAACCCCGATACGGGGTTTTTTATGCAATGCCTTTTTAACCTAGAATAAAATCTACAAACTTTTCATATTATTATTATAAAATACCGGCTGGGTTAAAATTATATTTGCAGTATAATATCCAATCCATCCAATGAAAAACTGCCCGTTTTACCGGCACCCATGAAAACAAACCAATACCATTGAAAAACCCCGATCAGGGGTTTTTTCTTTTTAAGCCATAACCCCTACGTTCCTAAAGGGGAACTTGATCATAGAGAAAAATATGCTTATTCATGACTATGAAAAAATATTTGCAAAATAAAATGTAGGTTAATTATTACAAATATTGAGTAGTTAGTTCTATAAAAAATTTTCCGCTAACAATTTATATTTGTATCCTGTTCATCAAACGAACATACCCAAATATCCAATCCATCCAATGAAAAGCTGCCCGTTTACCGGTACCCATGAAAACAAACCAATACCATTGAAAAACCCCGACTGAGGGGTTTTTTCTTTTGAGCCCTGGGCTATCAAGTTTATACAATCTTCAAACAAAAGTAAATTCGACCGGCAAAAAAAATAAAAGAACTAAAACTGTTTCAATTTATAAATCTTGAAGAACAGTAGCACAAAAGCCTCATCAGGGAACCACCCCGAAAAAGGGATGTAATCTTTTTCGGGTGGCTTTTTTGTTTCTTTTTTTCCACAAAAAAAGAAAAAGCTGCTATAAATAATTGAAATTGATTAATACAGAAATAATGCGAATCTTCCTTCGTTGTTTATTGCTTTTGTTACCTTAGCATTTCAATCATCATGCAATGAAAAAAATAACAGGCTCCATAATTGCTTTTGTGTTTTTAACCACAAGCATTACTGCTCAAAAAAAAATAACCCTGCCCAACGGCTGGAGCCTTAGTCCGGCAGGCAAAAGCTTGCCGCTTGGAGACCTGCCACTAAACATGGCCATCAGCAATTCAAAAAAACTAATGGCGGTTACCAACAACGGCCAAAGCAAACAAACCTTGCAACTGATAGATATTACTACAGAAAAAATTACCGACAATATTGAAATTAAAAAAAGCTGGCTGGGTTTACACTTTAGCGCCGATGAAAAATATTTGTATGCCAGCGGCGGTAATGATAACTGGATTTTGCAATACGCTGTTGTAAACAAAAAACTACAATTAAAAGACAGTATAAAGCTGGGGGATAAATGGCCCAATAAAATTTCGCCGGCAGGTATTGAAATAGATGACGCTGCAAATTTGATGTACGTGGTAACCAAGGATAATAATTCTCTTTACATCATCAACTTAAAAAATAAAAGTATTGTACAGCAAATAAAATTAAATGCAGAAGCCTATACCTGTTTATTATCAGCCGATAAAAAACAATTGTACATTTCGGTTTGGGGCGATAAAAAAGTTGCAGTGTTTAATATTGCAGAAAAAAAATTCACAACCAGTATTGATGTGGGTGATCACCCCAACGAATTATGTTTAAGCAAAAATGGTAATTATTTATTTGTTGCTAATGCAAACGATAATTCTGTTTCGGTTATCAATACCAAACAACAAAAAGTTATTGAAACGCTTACGGCATCATTATATCCGGATGCGCCACAGGGCAGTGCTACCAATGGTTTAGCATTAAGTACCGACGAAAAAATGTTGTTTATTGCCAATGCCGATAATAATTGTTTGGCGGTGTTTGATGTAAGCAAACCCGGCAACAGTAAATCAGAAGGATTTATTCCGGTGGGCTGGTATCCCACCTGCGTAAAAGTTATTGGTAAAAAAATATTTGTTACTAATGGAAAAGGTTTTTCTTCTTTTGCAAATCCCAGAGGTCCCAACCCGGTAAAGCGCAGGGTAAAACACCAGGCAGATGATGAAGACGGGCCACAATATATTGGCGGTTTAATGAAGGGCACCTTGAGTATTATTAACATACCAACAGAAAAACAATTAGCTGTTTTTTCTCAGCAAGTGTATAAAAATACACCGTACACTAAAGAAAAAGAATTGTTAGCAAAAGGAGAAGCAGGTAATCCCATTCCGCAAAAAGTGGGTGATAAATCTCCCATTAAATATGTGTTTTACATTGTAAAAGAAAACAGGACATACGACCAGGTGCTGGGTGATGTAAAAGAAGGCAATGGCGATACATCTTTAGTTTTATTTGGAGAAAAAATTACACCCAACCAGCATAAACTGGTAAAAGAATTTGTGCTGCTGGATAATTTTTATGTAGATGGAGAGGTAAGTGCCGATGGCCACAACTGGAGCCTTGGTGCTTATGCCAACGATTATTTAGAAAAAAATTGGGTTACCAGTTATGGTGGCCGTGGTGGCACCTACGATGCGGAAGGTACAAGGGAAATTGCCAACAACAAAGGAGGTTTTATCTGGGATCATTGTAAAAGGGCCGGTGTAAGTTTTAGGACTTATGGCGAATTTGCAGATGATTACAAAGCCAACATCCCGGTTTTAGAAAATCATTTTTGTAAATATTACACCAGCTGGGATGAAAGTGTGAGAGACACCACAAGGGTAGGGCAGTGGAAAAGAGATTTCGACTCATTGGTGGCTATAAACGCTTTACCGCAGTTAAATACATTGCGGTTAATAAACGATCATACACAGGGCATGAGTTTAAATAATCCTACACCGTTTGCACATGTGGCCGATAATGATTTGGCCGTGGGCATGTTTATTGAATATTTAAGCCAAAGTAAAGTATGGAATGAGAGTGTGGTTTTTATTGTGGAAGATGATGCACAAAACGGCCCCGACCATGTGGATGCACACCGCACCACGGCGTATGTTGCAGGCCCACATGTAAAAAGAAATTTTGTTGACCATACCCCTTACACCACCAGTGGCATGCTGCGTACCATGGAATTAATTTTAGGTTTAGCACCCATGAGCCAGTACGATGCCGCGGCAACACCCATGTGGCGCTGCTTTACAGCCACACCCAATTATTCAGGTTTTACTGCATTGGCCAGCAATGTAAATCTTGCAGATAAAAATACAGTGAATAATATTTTAGCCGAACGCAGCGCTCAATTCGATTTTAGTAAAGAAGACCGGGCACCCGATTTAGAATTTAGTGAAGTGATATGGAAAGGCGTTAAAGGTTTGCACAGTATAATGCCGGCACCAAAAAGAGCAGCGTTTGTAAAGGTGAATGAAGAGGAGGATGATTGATTTTTTGCACGCTGAGGGGCAGAGGCCGCAGTGAAAATGTATTTAAAATCTGTGGTAAAAAAACTTTCGATGTAGGCGAAAAATAAAAAAATCTTGTGTGGCTAATTTTAATGTACACTTTAATCTAAATCTTTCATTAATTCCTCCAGCTTTATTTCTTCTAAAATTTGCCTTGCAGCAGCATTATTTTCATCATGCCATTTTATTAAGCGGATATAGCCGCCTTCAATTTCTATACCGGTAATATCACCATCATTAAAGCAGCAGCAGCCAGTATTAAAATAGCTGGCCTTTAATTTTTCGGTAGCATCTTTTTCAATTTTATTAGCCGGATGATTGGAATATTTGCCCGATGCAAAAACCGGGTTGTGTGTATGTCCCGTTATCAGTAACATATTTTTTCTGTTGCTGCTCCAGTCGTACATCATTTTATTATGTTTGTTGCGTAACGAATAATCTTTACTGGGTGTATTTACATTTATACGCAGGTAACGTTGTACAGGTCGCCAAACGTGTGCAACGAT
>NZ_JANPCM010000192.1:0-12071 GCF_031430955.1 Ferruginibacter sp. | reverse complement strand
ATAAGCAGGGCAAATACGTTCATCTTATTGCTAAATTAGATAAATCGCAACCTATTGAATACGACGCTGTAAAAAACCCCAACTATTTAACGTTTAGTATTATTGACAGTTTGGGATCGCAAACAAAAGTAGTATACCATAACAGCAAACCTACCGAACTGGAACAAAGTGAAAGAGTGGTACTGCAGGGCAAAATGCAGGGAGATGTTTTTGAATGCCAGACCATTACTTTAAAATGCCCGAGTAAATATAAAGATGATAAGAAGCAGATGGAGAAAAGTGTTACCAATAAATAGGAATTGGGAGTTTGTAATTTGGAATTAGGGTTGCCAGCGTGCTATTGCTTAAAGAAAGCTGAAAATAGTTGTTAAATGAATTATAAAGGATACAAAGATTTAGAGTGCTACATAAAAGCAAGAGAGCTAAGAATATTTATAGCTGCACTTGTAAAAAAATTTCCCCCGCAAGAAAAATTCCTTTTAACTCCTCAAATAGTTGATTGTTCCAGATCGGCTACAAGAAATATTGCCGAAGGATATGGAAGATATACTTTTACAGATACACGTAATTTTTTTATAATAGCAAGAGGATCAATTACAGAAACCATGGAGCAATTAACTACGGCTTTTGATGAGAATTATATATCGCAGAACGAATTAAATGATGGTGAAGCAAAATGTGAACTTGTTTTTAAATTAATAAATGGTTACATCGCTTATTTAGACAAATCAAAGAAACAGCCGGTGCAACAAACTAACCAAATTCCAAATTCCTAATTACCAATTACTATGCAGTTTATAGGAGAGCATTTATTGCCTGGAAAAATCGGACATTTCTTTGTTATATTATCTTTTATTGCTTCGTTACTTGCAACTATCTCTTATTTTATCGCAAGCCGATCTCCGAATATTCTTGAAAAACAATCCTGGACCCGTTTCGCAAGAATTGCTTTTATCACTCAAGTTGTTTCTGTATTAATTATTTTCTCTGTAATATTTTATATCTGCTCCAATCATTATTTTGAATACATGTATGCTTACAAGCATGCATCAAAAGAATTAGATCCAAAATTTTTATTAGCCTGTATTTGGGAAGGCCAGGAAGGCAGTTTTTTATTATGGACGATATGGCACAGCATATTGGGCATTTTTATTATTGCCAGAAGTAAAAGCCCTTTGCTAAATGGATGGGAAGCCCCGGTAATGACGGTGATAAGTTTAGCACAGTTTTTTTTAGGCATGATGATTTTAGGGATTTATGTTTTTAATGTAAAAATTGGTACCAGTGCTTTTACATTAACCCGTAACGAAATTGAAGGACCAATTTTTAGCCAGCCTAATTATTTAAGTTTTTTAACAGACGGTGTTGGCCTTAATGTTTTACTCCGCAATTACTGGATGGTAATTCATCCGCCGGTTTTATTTTTAGGTTTTGCAAGCACCATAATTCCTTTTGCATTTGCTTATGCAGGCATACAAACCAAACGCTTTGGCGATTGGGTAAAACCTGCACTACCCTTTGCATTATTCAGCGCCTGTGTTTTAGGTGTGGGTATAATGATGGGTGGAAAATGGGCTTACGAATCTTTATCGTTTGGCGGTTACTGGGCATGGGATCCGGTAGAGAATGCATCGCTTGTACCATGGCTTGTTTTAATTGCAGGCTTGCACACCATGGTAATTTATAAAGCTACAGGCCATAGTTTACGGGCCAGTTATGTGTTTGCATTTTTAACGTTTATATTTATTTTATATTCTACTTTTTTAACCCGTACGGGAGTTTTATCAGATACATCGGTACATGCATTTACAATTAATGAAGAAACAAAAGTTGTTACGTATTCAATGCTTTTAGCTTTGATGGCAGCATTTACAGTGCCTGCTCTTGTTTTGTTCTTTATTAACTACAAAAAAATCCCTTCTATCAATACCGAAGAAAGAATTGACTCCCGTGAATTCTGGATGTTTATAGGTGCTGTTGTTTTCTTTTTATCAGCATTATTTATAAGCGCAAAAACATCGGTACCGGTTTTCAATGCAATTTTTAATACCAAACTGGCGCCGCCGGAAGATGTGGAATTTTCTTACAACAAAGTAATGGTACTGGTGGCTTTTATTATTGGTTTACTAACTGCCATTACACAATATTTTAAATACAAAAGCACGCCATCAAAATATATTTTTAAGAAAATTGCGGTACCAACATTTATTGCTGCAGTTATCACTGCGGCTTTAGCCATCTTTTATCCCATAACTTATTATACAAAGGGTGCAGGGTTTTTAGGCGCTGTTTATATTGCATTGTTTGCATCTATTTATGCAATAATTGCCAATGCTGCTTACATATGGACGGGATTAAATGGAAAATTAAAAGCCGCAGGTGCTTCTATTGCACATTTAGGTTTTGCAATAATGATCCTGGGCATGTTAATTTCTTCGGGCAATAAAAAAACTATCAGCGATAACAGGGTAACGGGCATTAATATCCCATTTGGAAAAGATAGTAAAGAAAATCCTTTGGAAAATTTAACGATGCTAAGAGATGTGCCTACAAGAATGCTGGATTACAATGTTACTTACAGCGGCGACTCCGCCGGTAATGAAAAAGGAAGGCAATTTTATAAACTGATGTTCACCAAAAAAGACAGCAGTGAAAAATTTGAGTTAACACCTGATGTGTATGTGGGTAAAGAAGAATTAAAAAGCAGTAACCCCAGCACCAAGCGTTATTTAACAAAAGATATTTACAGTTATATATCCAGTATAAACCCGGAAAGTAACAAAACAGATACCGCACAATTTGTTATTAAAGAAATTGCTGAAGGTGATACGGCTTATTACAGTAAAGGTTATTTAATTTTAAACCAGGTGGTAAAAAATCCAAATAATGATAAGTTTCATTTTACACAAAATGATGCTGCATTAATGGCGGATATTACACTGGTAACTCAAGACAGCATGCGTTACAAAGCCTATCCTTTAATTCAGATTGATATGCAAACACAAAATGCTGTTCAAATTGATGATACTGTTTATGCTCAAAATGTATATCTAAAATTTGCAGGTGTGGCAGATGGGCAAAAAGTAAAAATTGGTATTAAAGAATCTGAAAAAATTATAGATTTTGTAACCATTAAAGCTTACCTGTTTCCTTATATCAATTTAGTGTGGCTGGGTTTGCTGGTAATGGCAATAGGCCTTGTAATGAGTATGATCAAAAGAGCAAAACTTTCTCCTGTGCTTGCAGCCGGTTCTTTAATTTTTACAGCCGTTGCATTATTTTATATGTTCTTTATGGCAGGTGGTTAATATAAAATACATTGAAACCATACTGTCAGCCTGAGGCACTCATAAAAAAAATTTAAGCTCTTTGCTAATGACAGTAAGAAAGAATTTTCTCAGCTTCGCTAACAAAAAGGGTTGCCACTAAGGCGCAAAGACACAAAGCAAAAAAAATGCTACGCATTTTTCCTTAGTGTCTTTGCGCCTTAGTGGCTAAAATAAATTTTTGTAAAATATTGTTTATCAAACTTTTAAAATACTTGTCATTAGCAACTTGTCGAAGGCGGGTTAACTATTGCACCGGTTTCGACAAGCTCAACCTGACATTTTTTTTGATCAGATAGATTCAATGTCTAATTAGCATAAGTTTACAGGAGAAATATTTTTTCTTATAAATGTGCGGCAATTTCTTTTTCATCCACTACCCCATCTTTGCGCCACACCTGCTTGCCATCTTTAAAAATAATAAATACTGGTAACTGTGTCACTTTATATTCTTTTAAAATGGCTTCATCATTTCCGCCATCAACTTTTACTAAACTAAACTTTCCTGCACTATTTTTTTGAAGACTCTGTAAAACAGGTTCCATCTTTTTGCATGGCGGGCACCACTCAGCACCAAAATCTACCAATACCGTTTTAGAAGAATTGATTGCTGCATTAAAAGCTTCTAATGAAAAAGGCATTTTTCCAATGCTAACGTCTTCTAAATTTTTATTGCCCGCTTTCCATGCATTAATACCACCCTGCAGTTCGAAAACATTTTCAAAACCCATAGCCCTCATTTTTTGTGCAGCTGCAGCACTTCTGCCACCAGCAAGACAATATACATACACCGGTTTATTTTTATCTACATAACTGATTCTTCTTTCAAATTCTGTGGCATCATTCCAGTTAGCCAACAATGTATTTTTTATATGACCACCTGCATACTCCCCCGGGGTCCTTACATCTAAAATTTGTACAGAATCTTTTGCTACAGCTTTTTCAAATTCATCAGCAGTTAAATTTGTTTTTGTTTGTGCAGTGCAGCTAAATAAAAGCAATGTAAAAAGCGAAACATAAACTATGCGGAATGTGTATTTCATAAAATATAATTTGCTGTAAAATTACTTTATTAATTCTTTTAAATCCGTTTCGCTAACGGTTAATAAATTTACTTTTGTTAATCTTTTTGTCAATTCTCTCCAGTTGGCATCCTGCTTGTAAATTTTCTGCAGCATTATACCGGCTTCTTTTACTTTTTTATTATTGGCAAGAGTAATAGCCGTCCAGTATTGCATTTCTAAATTTTTAGGAAACATTTTCATAGCTGCACCATATTCTTCCATAGCCAGTTTCATGTCATTTTTTTCGGTAGCTAAATCGCCTTTGTCCATATGCTCATAAGCCCTGAATAATTTTAATAATCTTTCCATTTCTACCAATGGAAGATCATTATCATCAACACGTAAATCAATTAAGCGGTCCGTCCATATTTGCCCGGTGCTTTTACCGGCAACTACTAATATTGCTGCGGATTGTTTACCACGTATATCACCACCAACTGCCTGTGCTGCCTGTAATGCTATCAAAATTCTTTCGGCAAGTGGTTTTCCTTCACTGGCTTCAAATGCTTTTGCCATAGCCGGGCAAACTTTGTTATTCAGCATCATATTACTTTGCACCGAAAAATTTTTGCCCACAATCTGCGATGCATAATCAATACAATTTTTTCCGGTGTGTGCATTTACATTTCCGTTAGTATCAATCATCGCCACCTGTCTTACTTCTCTTCCTTCATCCTGCGCCAGCAATTCCTGCAATGCTTCGGGTGCAGTTTTACCAGCTTTTATTAATGCCAATCCTTTGGGGCCATAGCTTTTATTTACAAAAGATTGTGTGGCTACCACGCCAACACCAGCTTCGCCCCAGGGAACGGCCGTGCCCACACTAAACCAGTGGCTTTGCACACCAACAGCCATCTCCCCTGTTTTAGCATCTCTTGCCACAATGGAAAAAGTGTGTGCAAGGCCATTATCTTTTTTTAAAAACTGTGCCGAAGCATTATCAACTGCTAAAAAAATTATTACCGAAAATAAAATCAGCTTTCTCATAAAAATAAATTTGCTTTAAAGCTACAAACAAAAAGCCATCCCAAATAAATGGAATGGCTTTTTAAATTTTATAAGTGAAAGACTTACAGGCTGTGGTAAATAAAGATTATGAATGAAAATATACGCTATCATTTTATTGCCCATTCACTATTCACCATTCACACTTACATTGGAGAAAGATATTGTGCATAGGCATAACCTTCTTCTCCATCGGCAGTTCTTACTTTCCACCAGCTGTCATCAGTTTTTTCAACCAATGTTACCACTTCGTCGTGTGCTGCTTTACCAACAATGGCACCATCAGTACTTGGTGTACTTCTGATATTTAAGTTGTTAGAATCAGTTGTTACTTTTAATTGAGCCCCAGCATCAGCTTTAATATCTACATTCATCATTAAATCGCCGCTTGCCATATTAGGGTCAATTTTATCGTACAATGCCCAAAGTGCATCATAATCAGCAGTGCTTTTTGCAGTACCGCTTACATGTAATACGCCATCTTTTTCAGCTACTGCTAAATTTGCCACTCCCATAGTGTTTGCAGCTTGTAATAATTCAGCATATTTATCTTGTAATGCCATGTTGTTTATTTTTTAGTTTTGATTGTAATTATTTTTTATCCATTAATTTGCTAACGTCCGACATTACTTTTGCAGAGGCAAGCATTTGCATAATTTTTCTTCTGTCGTCTTTAGATACTGTGCCTGCAAGTACAGCTTTATCACCTTCAAAAGTAACTGTAACACCTTTAATATCTTTTAAACCATCAGTAACTTTTTGTTTTGTTGCTGCATCCATAACGGTTGTCATAGAAGCTGGTGGTGGCGGCGGAGGTGGAGTTACAGTACAGTTATTTACTACAGACTTTACACCTTTAACAGCTTCAACCGTTTTTTGGCAATGCGCTTTGCAGGAGTCATCTTTACATTGCCCACCCAGTGTAACAATGCCTTCATTAACCTCAACTGTTGTACCGGTCATCATGTTATCAGCTTTAAGTGCTTCTTCAACTTTTGCTTTAATATCTGCATCCTTAGGTTTGCAGCTTACAAAAAACAGCGTTGCTGATACAGCAATCACCGTTAATAATTTAATCAGTTTCATCTTTAAGAGTTTTTTGTTTTATAATAATTGTTCAAAGAAAGGAAAAAATAAATTGATTACTCAGAATTACTTTAAACATTTTCCATTGGTTTATACAGACTTTATTTTTATGTAACCCGTTGCATCTTGTTAAAATTATAAACAACCTAATCTTCCACCATCAACCGGTAAATTTATGCCGTTGATATATGATGCCGCAGGCGAACATAAAAATGCAACCGCTGCACCAAACTCTTCAGGCTTTCCAATTCTGCCTGCAGGTATTTCTTCTTCTAATGCTTTCAATACTTCTGCTTCAGTTTTACCAGTGTCTTCTGCCTTTTTTGCAATCACATAATCTGCCCTGCCGGTTTTTGTAAAACCGGGCAATACATTATTTACAGTAATACCAAATGGCCCAAGCTCAGTTGCCAAAGTTTTTGCCCAGGCCGCCACAGCACCACGTATGGTATTGCTAACGCCCAACCCTGCAAGCGGTATTTTTACCGAGGTGGAAATTATATTTATTATCCTTCCAAAACCCACAAGTTTCATGCCCGGTACAACGGCAAGGGTTAAATTATGGTTGTTAATAAGATGGTTATTGAAAGCCAGTAAAAATTCATCGGGTTTGGCATTTAATGCCGTGCCGCCTGCCGGTCCGCCGGTATTATTTACTAAAATGTGAATGGTATTATTCTTTACAAATTCCTCAATAACATTTTTTACCAATACTGTATCGGCAAAATCGGCCACCAAATATTGGTGATTTTGTTGGGCATTTTTGGGTAAAGATTTTAGGGCTTCAATTAATTTGGCTTCATTTCTTGCCAGTAAAACAATATTGCAGCCCAGCAAAGCCAGTTCCACAGCACTTGCATAGCCCAGCCCCTGAGTGCTGCCGCAAACCAATGCTGTTTTTCCCCAAAGATCAAGATTCATTTTTTTTATTTTGGATAAAGCTAAATAATTTTATTTTTTCTCACATTTATTTGTTTGATGTGGATAATTCGTTTCGCCTGAAAATGCCTTCATTCCGCTATATTCGCAGCGCTGAAAAAGAAAACTAATGGCAGAAAAAGATTTATTTGATTATACAGAAGACTCCATCAAAAGTTTAGACTGGAAAGAACATATCCGTCTTCGCCCCGGTATGTACATTGGCAAATTAGGCGATGGCAGCAGCCCCGATGATGGCATTTATGTGTTGATAAAGGAAGTGGTGGACAATTGTATTGATGAACACACCATGGGTTATGGCAAACATGTAGATGTAAATATTGATGGCAAAACAATTACTGTAAGAGATTACGGCCGTGGTATTCCGCTGGGTAAAGTGGTGGATGTAGTAAGTAAAATAAATACCGGTGCCAAATACGACAGTAAGGCATTTCAAAAAAGTGTGGGCTTAAATGGCGTAGGTACAAAAGCAGTAAATGCGTTAAGCAATTATTTTAAAGTAACGGCTTACCGTGAAGGCAAAGAAAAAACTGCTGAGTTTGAAAGAGGTGTTTTAAAAAAAGACCATAAAGAAGCTGCAACAAAAGAAGATAACGGCACCTTTGTAGAGTTTATTCCTGATGACCAGATTTTTAAAAATTTTCATTTTGTACAGGAGTATTTAGATAACCAATTTTGGAATTACTGTTATTTAAATGCAGGGCTTGTAATGAATTTAAATGGCAAGCGCTATGTAAGTAAAAATGGTTTGCTCGATTTATTACAGCGAAAAACCAATGCGGATGAAATCCGTTACCCCATCATTCATTTAAAAGGAGAAGATATTGAAGTAGCCATTACACACGAAGGCACTTATGGCGAAGAATATTACAGTTTTGTAAACGGGCAATTTACCACACAGGGCGGAACGCATTTGGCCGCTTTTAGAGAAGGCTATATAAAAACCATTCGTGATTTTTTTAAAAAAGATTACGATGCTGCAGATATACGGGGCAGTATTTGTACAGCCATAAGCGTTCGTGTACAGGAGCCTGTTTTTGAAAGCCAGACCAAAACAAAACTCGGTTCTCAAAATGTGTATGAAGGCGGACCCAGCATGAAAAATTTTATTGGAGATTTTTTGGGTAGAGAATTAGATAATTATTTACACCGCAACCCTGCTACTGCCGAAGCATTAAAAAAACGTATTGAACAAAACGAAAGAGAACGTAAAGAATTATCGGGCATTCGCAAACTGGCCAACGAAAGAGCAAAAAAAGCCAACCTTCATAATAAAAAATTACGGGATTGTAAATTTCATTACAACGACGAGCCGAGTGGCAAAGACAAAGACAGCATTTTAGAAAAACAAAAAGAGAGTACCATTTTTATTACCGAAGGCGACAGTGCCAGCGGCAGTATTACCAAAGCAAGAAATGTAAATACGCAGGCAGTGTTTAGTTTACGTGGTAAACCTTTAAACTGTTTTAGTCTTACAAAAAAAGTGGTGTACGAAAATGAAGAATTTAATTTACTGCAGCATGCATTAAATATTGAAGACGGCTACGAAAACCTGCGCTATAATAATATTGTATTTGCAACTGATGCCGATGTGGATGGTTTGCACATCCGTTTATTGCTGATGACTTTCTTTTTACAATTTTTTCCTGATTTGGTTAAGAATGGCCATGTGTATATTTTAGAAACGCCTTTGTTTCGTGTTAGAAATAAACAGGAAACTATTTATTGTTACGATGAAACAGAAAAACAAAATGCTGTAAAAAAATTAGGAACAAAGCCAGAGATAACCAGGTTTAAAGGTTTGGGAGAAATTAGCCCCGATGAGTTTGCAAAATTTATTGGCAACGATATGAAACTGCAGCCGGTAATGCTGTTGCCTGAAACACATATTCAGCAATTGCTGGAATATTACATGGGGAAAAATACACCATCACGCCAGGAATTTATTATTGATAATTTACAGGTGGAATTAGACCTTGCTGAAGAAATAAAATAAAACATGTTTGAATTTCATGGCGACAGGAAAAGATATTTTGAGATACAGGTGGATAACACCTGTAAATATGTAATTCCGTTTATTGAAAATTATAAACCCATAGTTGCTGGAACAAGAGTTTTAGAAATTGGTTGTGGCGAAGCTGGTGTGTTAAAAGCATTTACAGATAAAGGTTGCATTGGTGTAGGAGTAGAATTGGATGAACCAAGATTAGTAATGGCAAGAGAATGGATGCAGGAAGAATTAAACGCTCAAAAAATTTTCTTCATCAGTAAAGATGTTTACAAAGTAAATGTTGAGGAAGAATTAAAAGGTAAGTTCGACATCATTATTTTAAAAGATGTTATTGAACACATTCACGACCAGCCTAAATTAATTGCGTGGATGAAAAGTTTTTTGAATAAAGACGGTGTAATATTTTTTGGTTTCCCTCCATGGCAAATGCCATTTGGTGGTCACCAGCAAATAATGAAAGGAAAGTTTTTAAGTAAGATACCCTGGTTTCATTTGTTACCGGCATTTGTGTATAAAGCCATATTAAAAACCGGCAAAGAAAATGTAGCTGAAATGATGGAGATAAAAGAAACAGGCATTTCAATTGAAAGGTTTGAAAAAATTGTTGGCCAAACAGGATATAAAGTAGTAAATCAAACGCACTACTTAATCAATCCTATTTACGAATATAAATTTGGGTGGAAATCTAAAAAACAAAACGGATTAATAAAATCAATACCATGGGTACGTAATTTTTTTACCACCTGTGTTTACTATTTAATTACTCCAAATTAAAATTTTAAAAAAGAACTGCTATAATGATACACATAGTTTTTAACGAGCCGGATATAAAAGTATTGCAGCAGGCAATTGAACTGGATGAAAGTTTACAGGGAGAAGTGATACAAATTAAAGATGATTATGCCGTTGGGCCTTTAAATAATATTTATTTGGCAGAGGGCATTGAAGAACGTAAGCAATGGTGGCGTGAGGTACTTGCCGGTGGCGATGGCGATAGCAAAGTGGATTCCGGCGAAGTGGACGATTATAAAACCGCAGCTGAATTAGTAGGAACCATGCGCAGGGATGAAAATGAGATCATCTGGATATGGGCCGCACAAAACAAACATGATGTTAGCGGCTACTACTGGCTGTTAAACTATATGAAAGAATTTCAGGGCAGGGTTTTTATTTTGTATTTAAATAATCTTCCTTTCATCAATGAAAAAGGAAATATTTTTTATCCTAACTGGATAAATGAAATACCGGCAAAAGAATTTTTAAAGGCAAAAAAATTAGCCAGGGAAATTACACTGAGCGAATTTGAAGTTGATCCTGATGAGTGGACAAAAATATGTAGTGAAAACGGCGGCGTTCGATTACTGGAAGGCGGCAAAAAATTAAAAAGCGAAGACTATGATTTTTATGATGCCGAATTAAAAAAACAGGTAACCGGCGATTGGCAAAAAGCCTCAAAAATTATTCATCATTTTTTAAGCAAAGCAAAACACACCACCGGCGATATGTATTTATTGTGGCGTTTAAAAACGATGATAGCAAATGAAATGTTTGATGTGCAGGGGAAGTTGGGCAACATGAAAGATTTTGAAGTGAAAACCCCCTCCGCCTCGTAAAGGGTTAACTGATTGAAGAAAAAAAACTGCAAATATCAGCTCCGTAGGAGCAATATGTTAGTAGAATAAAATGAAATAAATTTTCAATAGCTCCGTAGGAGCGACATGTTAAAATCAGGCACTTTCTAAAATTTAAATATGCCAAATACCTATTCTCAATTGTACATTCAAATCGTCTTTGCTGTTAAAGGCAGAAAGTCTTTTATTAAAGAGCCTTTTAGGGAAGAATTGCAAAAATATATGTCTGGAATTATTGCAGAAAAAAAACAAAAATTGTATGCCATTTATTGCATGCCGGACCATACCCATATTTTTGTTAGCATGAAGCCCGACATGGCTATCTCTGATTTGGTAAGGGATATTAAAGCTAATTTATCATCTTTTGTAAAAGAAAAAGAATTTGTAAATGAATTTGCTTGGCAAACAGGGTTCGGGGCATTTTCTTATTCAAAATCGCAGGCATCAACGGTGGTTAATTATGTTTTAAACCAACCACAACATCACAAAAAGAAAACTTTTAAAGAAGAATACATTGAATTTTTACAAAAATTTGAGATTGAATACGATGAAAAATATTTGTTTGAATTTTATGATTGACGAAATAAGAAACATACCGCTCCTACGGAGCTAAAAAACACACGTTATTCCTGTTAGTGCTACTAATATATTGCCCCGCTGGGGCTAAAGATGTAAAATATTTCAGCTCTGTAAGAGCAATATGTTAGTAGCAGAATGACAAATAAATTATCAAATTTTCAGCTCCTTAGGAGCGATATGTTAGTAGAAAGAAAAACACCAAGATGGCAAAAGCAAACAAAGAAGAATACATTCATGTAGATAATGGAATTGGCGGCCAATACAAAACCTGGTTTTTAGATTATGCCAGTTATGTAATATTGGAAAGGGCCGTGCCTGCCATTGAAGACGGTTTAAAACCGGTGCAAAGAAGGATCCTTCATGCCATGAAAGAGATGGATGATGGCCGGTTTAATAAAGTGGCTAATATTATTGGGCAAAGTATGCAGTA
>NZ_JANPCM010000191.1:0-16784 GCF_031430955.1 Ferruginibacter sp. | reverse complement strand
AAAAATACTGATGGTTAAAACTTAAATATAAAATATGATCGCCTCCATTTCCTCCGCCAGCTGGCGGAGATAGGGGCTGCTCCTAATTTAATTTCACTTCCGATGCCAGCACTTTAATATAATTTTCCTGCTCGGCTTTATTACTTAATTCTTTGCGTAAAACTTTTTCGCTGGTTTCAATTACTAAATTACCAATTTGATTTTTTAAATCGGTAAGTGCTGCCATCTTTTGCTGCTGTATAGTTGACTGTGCATCGGCCATAATTTTTGCAGCGGCTGCTTTGGCTTCTTCCTTAGCCTCGTTTACAATTTTATCTTTTATTTCTTTAGCCTCTTTTAAAATAATGCCTCTTTCTTCACGGGTTTTTGCCAGCAAAGCTTCGTTATCATTTTTCATTTGTGCCATTTCCAACTTTACCTTTTCGGCGGTAGCCAATGCTTCGGTAATAGAATTTTCCCTGTCGTTCAATCCTTTTACAATAGCAGGCCATGCATATTTTTTTAGAATAAAAAACACAATAAGGAAAGCTAAAAGCGTCCAAAAAAGTAAACCAATTTCCGGTAATAAAAGTTCCATGTTATAAATTATTAAAGCTTATGACTATTATCTTAACTCCAATGTTTTATTGTTGAATTAGTACAAAAGCCAGTATCAAAAATCTGATTAACCACATTTCCCCCTTTAGGGGATAGGGGCTTTAAAATACTGCATCCTCCGCCCTGTGCTTTGGATGCAGTAAAAAGTTGGCAACGATTTTATAAAACCATTGCAAGGAAGCCCACGATGATAGCAAATAAAGCAGCACCTTCTACAAGGGCAGCAGCTAAAATCATGTTAGCACGGATATCATTAGTGGCTTCTGGCTGACGGGCAATACCTTCTACTGCACCTTTACCAATTTGACCAATACCAATACCTGCACCCATTGCGGCAAGACCAGCACCTACGGCGCCACCTGCATTTGCAATGCCTTCCAGTAAAATTAATCCTAAGTTCATGTTACTTGGTTTATTGTTAATTAATAATTCCTAAATTATAATGGCATCATCATATACCTGGTCGTGTTTAGCATGATGACTGTCATCGTTGCTGTGATCGCCTTCTATTGCACCGCCAATTAAAACTGCAGTAAGTGTGGTAAAGATGAACGCCTGTAAAAACGCCACTAATACTTCTATAAAATAAATAAAAATGGTAAATGCTATTGATAAAGGAGAAGCACCCCAGCCTGCGGCTGTGCCCATTTTTTCTCCAAAAATAAATATCAATGAAATTAAACAGATAATGATAATATGCCCTGCTACCATGTTAGCAAACAAACGAATAATTAATGAGAAAGGCTTTAAGAACATACTCAAAAATTCCACCGGCACTAAAATAAACTTTACACCTAATGGCACTCCCGGCGGGTTAAAAATATGTGCCCAGTAATGTTTATTACTGCTGGCAATGGTAACAACAAAAGAGATAACACCCAGCACTACAGTAAAGGCAATATTACCCGTAACATTTGCCGTGCCCGGTATTAAACCGAAAATATTATTGATTAAAATAAAAAAGAAAATGGTTAATAGATAAGGAAGATACTTAGCGGATTTATAACCCAAATTAGGCACTGCTACTTCATCTCTTACAAATGTAATTACAGGCTCCAGTAAACTTTGCATTCCTTTTGGTGCAGACGTTACGCCTTGGCCAGTGGTGTATTTTTTTGCAATGCTCACCATTATCCAAACCAAAATTATTAGAGCCAAAAGCATTTGCACTACATTACGGGTTAAAGAAAAATCGTACACTTTAACTGTTGGATCGGTTGGTACAACCTTTCCTTTTATTAAATTATAACCATCCACTTCATGCTCCCCATGATGAAAAGCAGACGACATAAAAGTGGAAAAACCTTTTTGAGGAGAGTATAATATTACGGGTAAAGGGAGGGAGGCGTTAAAAAAATGGAACTCGTGGCCATCCATAATATGACCGAATATTACTTCTTTCATATTTAACTTTCCCTTGCCTTCATTTTCCGGTTCGCCGCTTGCAAAAGCATTGTTTGCAAAAACAGTTAAAAAAAGGCTGAAAGCCAGTACCAGTAAAGATTTTAAACACTTTTGAAGCATACCCATCCCTAATTTTGCCGCAAAGATAAGGCGGCACAGGGAAAATTAAAAATTGAAGAAGAATTAATTAAGGATTATTGTCTTTATCAAGTTCTTGTTGAATTTTTACAATTTTTTCCAGTTCAATAACATCTATCTGGTCTTTGGGACGGTTTACCGCTTTTTTATTTGCAATTAATTGGTTGATGTGCAGGAAGGGAACTTTCATTTCTTCAATTATTGCAATTTTTGCTAAGCTATAAGCTTTATTAAAACTAATTTCATTCAGCCCTTTCATAGCAGTCATTATGTCTAATTGAATGCCTGGGCCAATTTTAAAATCTGACCAGCCCGGGACAAACTGCATTTTATTCCATGATAAACCATCGTACCCAAACTCACTCATAGTTTTTCCGAAATTTTTCCGGTTGGGAAGAGTATCTTTTAGCCAAAGGTCTATATCATTAGTTGAACGTGTAAAACCATGCATGTTTACTGCGAAGCCTCCAACCATAATGTAAAAAACCTTGTGTTGGTTGAGGGATTTCCAGAATTGCAAAAGCGATTCATCTAAAATATCCATGAAATGATAATTACTTGTTGGCTGAAATCTTGGCCTTTTTTAAGGTGTTGGTGATACGCATCATTCTGGTAAATTGGTAAAATTTCTCCGTATCAGATTTACTGATAGCTTCTACAATATTTTTTCTTTCAGCTAATGCAAACTGTTCATCAGCTTTTTGCCAATATTTATTTAACGTTATATTGTTTTTATTTTGCGAACGCATAGTGCAATTTAAACCATTTTCACCTTCTTGTCAAACTGCATTTTATGCAGCTGGTAATAAAAACCCTGTTTAGCTAAAAGTTCATCGTGGGTGCCTATTTCTTTTATTTCTCCCTTATCCAGCACCATTATTTTACTGGCTTTGCGTATGGTGCTCAGGCGGTGTGCAATTACAATAGAAGTGCGGCCGGTTATTAAAGTATCTATTGCATGCTGAATTAAATTTTCGCTTTCAGTATCTACAGAAGAAGTGGCTTCGTCTAAAATTAAAATAGATGGGTTGTATAATAATGCCCTTACAAAAGACAGCAACTGCCGCTGGCCCAGCGATAAAGTAGCGCCACGTTCCATTACATTATAATCGTAATTGCCGGGCAACTGCATAATAAAATCATGTATGCCGATAAGTTTGGCTGCGTTTATAACGTCTTCCTTTTTTATTTCCGGATTACGAAGTGTAACATTATCCACTACCGAACCGCTGAATAAAAACACATCCTGCAGTACTACGCCAATTTGTTTTCTTAAAGTATCTAAAGGATAGGCTTCAATATTTTTATCATCAATTTTTATACTGCCTTTTTGTATATGGTACAAACGGTTTAATAAACTTATGATGGATGTTTTACCGCTGCCGGTATGGCCTACAATTGCTAATGTTTCGCCAGGATTAATTGTGAAAGAAATATTTTTCAATACATACTGCTCATCAATATAAGCAAACCAAACTTTATCAAACTCTACCTTACCCTGTATAGAAACAGGAGTGTGGTTGCCATCATTAACAGCGCTGTCTTCATTATCCAGCACTTTAAAAACTCTTTCGCTGGCAATCATGCCCATTTGCAGCACATTAAATTTATCGGCAATTACACGTAAGGGACGAAATAATAAATTTAAACAAATGATAAACGAAGTAATGATACCGGAAATTTCGTTTCTTTCTTTTTCGGAAAGGCCAATTGCATCTTTTGCAGCCCACCACACTAACAAACCAATTGATAAAGCCATCACTAATTCAACAATTGGAAAAAAAATTGAGTATGCAAAAATGGCTTTTATGTTTGCATTGCGGTGTTCTTTATTAATGGCATTAAATTTATTGAACTCCCTTTTTTCGGCAGCAAAAGCCTGCACCACCGCCATACCGGTAATATGCTCTTGTACAAATGCATTTAAATTTGCTACAGCATTACGCACCCTTATAAAAGATTTGTTTACACTTTCTTTAAAAAAATAAGTAGCGATCATTAATATAGGAAATGGTGCAAGGCAAACTAAAGTTAGTTGCCAGTTTACAATAAACATGTAGGTTAACACAGAAATGATGGAAAGCAGATCGGCAATTATTGGAATCAGCCCATCGCTAAAAACATCGTTGATAGACTCTATATCATTTATGGTACGTGTGGTTAATGTGCCAATGGGGGTTTTATCAAACTGGCCTAAATTAAGGTGAAGGATTTTTTTGTAGGTTGTAACCCTTAAATCTTTTACAACACTTTGCCCCAGCGATGCAGTGGAAAATGTAAAATAAAAACGGCAGATGGTTTCAATTAAGAGTAATACAATTTGTATTATAGTTACTTCAATTATAAAACCTCCCGGACCTTTCATAAAATTTCCGGCGGTATCTCCCTGTATGCCATCGTTAATAGTAAGCTGAATTAAAAATGGCCGTATTGGTGCCATTACTGCCAGTACAACAGACAGCAGCAAAGAACCATAAAATTTATTTTTGTATGGTCTTGCAAAATAAAATACCCTGCGGAGTAATGAAACGTTGAATACCTTTTTTTTAACAACCGGCTCACTCATTAAGCAAAGATAATCCGTTTAAGGTGTAGTGTTTTGGGTTTAGTTTAAAAAATTACTGCAGATTTATTTTGACAAAATCAAAAACCGAAACCGAAAATCATTATTCTGTTTCTATTTTTTTATTATAGGCTTTTATAAAGATGGCACCCAGGTTTTTATAAGGCGGGATATAATCTTCCCAGGTTTCTTTTAACTCTTTAGGTTGTTTTAAAAAATAGGCAGAAAGATTAGCCCACATGTTTTTCCAAACTAATTGTTTGCCTGTTAATAAAGTTTGGTTTAAAGTATTGGTAACAATCTGGTTAATATTTCCGGTGCCAATTTGTTTGGTAGAAATAATATGGGCATCAGGGTTAATATCAATAAGGTGGCTTAAATTTTTATAGCCACCACAACTGCCCAGCACTACAATTTTTGCATCGCCGGCCATACGTGCCATTGTACGGTCGAGCCAGTAACTATGCCCACGGTGTGTAACAATGGAAGGTTTAAGATTATTTTTTTTAAGATAACTGTTCAAATGTATTTGTGCACTGTCATCTAAATTTTTATCGTTGTTTAAGGGGCGGTTTACATAAATCCAAATCTTGGGGTCTTTAATTGATTTTATTTCCACCCATTCTTTATTGCTGTTATTCATTTTCCATTCTTTGGCCGAAAAGGAATTTACATAAGAAGGAAAAAACTTTTTACCATCATCATCACCATAAAAGAAAACCTGTTGTACAATACGGCCACTGTCATCCATCAATGCTTTATTTTCAATAGAGTAAATTGGAGGAATACCAATTGCTGCACTCAGGTCAATGTTATTACTGCTGTCTGCCGAAAGAAAAATTGTTTTTAATAAACTGTAAATTATTTTACCCCGGTTATTATTGTTGGTAATACAACGCTGCTCATTATTATTTACATAACTTAAAATATTAGCCTGCAATTTTTTATTGCTGATGCTGCTGTAACTGTCTGCAACATCTACTGCATCTTCCAGGTTTTTTGTTGCTTCCAGCTTACCTACAAAAGCTTTCATTAAAGTTTCGGAACTTGCAGCAGGCATTAAATTTAAAAAAGTATCCAGCTTATTAAAATTGGCAGCCATCTTAATAAACTTTTTAAAATAATCGAAGTTTACACTTAACAGCAAAGAATCAGCGGCAGGTTTTTTACCCATGCGCTGCAGCATGCGGTTAAAACTGTGTTTGTAACTGCTGGTATAAATTTCGCTTTCCCCCATTATAATCATGTAATAAATGTCAACAGGCGTTAAAGAGTCAATGGCTTTCATCCGCACATTTTCTGGCTTTTCGTGCAATTCATTTATCGGGATTATAAAATGCTGCATGGCTTTGCGCTGCAGCATATCTCTTAAACCGTTGGGGCCAAAAAATGCCATAGCCGTATCGCCTTTAATCATTCTTTTGCTGTACTCAATTTCTGTTTGCACCAGCAATTTGTAATAGGCTAAACTATCGTACCCTTTTTCGCCATCCCCAATTATTTTTTTAAGGCTGTCGGTATTTTTTTTACCAGAAACTATATCATCTAAAAAAGGAAAATAAAAAAGCGATGAAGGCATTGTACTTAATGCAGCGACCGTTTTAACAACAGCGCTGGTATTATTATGAATTAATTTTCCTGCAACAGAGGAAGCATCTTGTGCGTATTTGTACACCTGTGCAGGATCGTTTTTGCAGGTTGCGGTAACCAGGCTGTCGGCAAAACTTTCTTTAGCATAAGGTGCAATAGTTTGTAAAATTTTATCGGGGTTTAATGCACAATATTTTAAGTAAACAATATTTTTACTTTGGGCATAGCCTTTATTACTTACAAAAATTTCTGCTGTAATATTACCTACTTCATAGGGTACAGCATCAATATAAGGTGCCATACTCTGGCCTTCAATGGTGGCAAACATTATTTTTTCAAAATTATCAATCAGCAAAGAGGCGTACACCGGCTTTATTTTATTGGCCTGCCAGTTGGTACGAAATGTTTTAATTAAACTTTCGGTATAAGTAAGGTAGCGTACTTTTTCGTTGTTAGCTTTTATTTTGCCGTTAACCTCAATGCTGTCCTGCAGCACATCTATTTTTCTGAATATGGCATCGGATACCGCAAGATTAATTTCTTCGTTAGAAGAAATAGCCATTTTGCCATCAATTTTACCATCGGCCTTATCCAGTAGTTTCTGCTCTTCATTTATTTTATCATGAAAGCGCTGCCTTTGTATAGGTGGCTTAATAGTATCGAAAGTAGCAAAGGCATTTGCCCGGCAAATAAATAATAAGAGGATTAAAAAAGTATTCTTCATCATATAGTTATACTGCAAAGATGCTGAAATTTTATTTAGGGTTGTACCGGCTGTATTATTTAAGATTTTAGATGATTTGTAAAAACCATATTTTAAAAATTTTAATTTACCGTTGCAGTGCAGGTTTGCCTTAACAATTTGATAATATGGCAAAGCTTTAAAACTGATTGTAGATAATTGATTAAGAGTATTTTTGCCCAGCATTTTACGTATGAGTATTGTTAAAAAAATATTAATTGCCGATGATGAGCCAGATATACTGGAAATCATTCAGTACAATTTACAGGCCGAAGGTTTTGAGGTAACTACTGCAAAGAATGGAAATGAAGCCATCGAAAAGGCAAAACGAACGCTTCCCGACTTAATTATTTTGGATATTATGATGCCCGGCAAAACCGGTATGGAAGTTTGCAACCTGCTGCGGCAGCAACCGGCATTTAAAAATACCCTCATCATTTTTTTAACCGCACTAAGCGATGAAAGTACCGAAGTAAAAGGGTTGGAAAGTGGTGCCGACGATTACCTTACCAAACCTATAAGCCCTAAGGTTTTGGTGAGTAAGGTAAATGCTTTATTCAGAAGATTTTCGAACGATACCCCTAAAGTATTAAAGGTTGGCGATTTGGAAATTGACAGGGAAAAATACATGATTAATTTTAAAGGTACCGATATAGTTTTAGCAAGAAAAGAATTTGAACTGCTTTCTTTACTGGCAGGTAAACCGGGTAAAGTTTTCCTCAGAAATGAAATTTTAAATACCATTTGGGGTACCGAAGTAATAGTTGGCGACCGTACCATTGATGTGCACATCCGCAAAATTCGCCAAAAATTAGACCTCGACTGCATCAGCACTGTAAAAGGTGTGGGGTATAAGTTTGAAGTTTAGCCCCCATCCTCTGAAGCGGTGTTATTGATGTTGTAATTATAATAAATATCTTCGCTAAAATAATTCCCCTTAGGGGTTAGGGGTATGCTCTCTCAAAAAAACTTTTCGCCGCAACAATTATCAGCACTTACTGCACTGGCATTATCTATACCTATTGCATTTGGTATTTTTGTTTTTAAACCCGTTTGGTGGATTGCTCTTTTGTCTTTTATTGTAATTTTTATGGGCAGCTTTGCATTAATATCTTACACACTGCAAACTTTTATTTACCGAAAAATAAAATTGATTTACAAACTTATTTATCAAACCAAAGCCAGTAAAAGAGAAGAATTTTACTATAAAAATATTTTACCTCAAAAAGGAATTGATGAAGTAAGAGAAGATGTGGAGGCATGGGCAGAACAAAGAAAAGAAGAGATAGAAATGCTGCAGCAAAATGAAACCTACCGAAAAGAATTTTTACAAAACCTGAGCCACGAATTAAAGACACCCATTTTTGCCATACAGGGTTATGTAGATACTTTACTTAATGGCGCTTTAGAAAACCCGGAAGTAAATAAAAAATTTTTAGCCAGCACTTCCCGTAATATTGACCGGCTGGTAAACCTCGTAGATGATTTAGATGAAATTTCTAAATTAGAAAGCGGCGAGCAGTTATTGTACCAGGAAAATTTTGTGATTCAGGATATTTTGAAAGAAGTGTATGAGTCACTTGCAATAAAAGCGGATGAAAAAGAAATTAAATGCATTATAAAAAAAGGTTGCGAAGTGGCGTTAACGGTGTATGCCGATAAAGAAAAAATACGCCAGGTTTTTATAAACGTTGTGGATAATGCTATAAAATACGGCAAGCAAAATGGTACAATAGAAAGTAGTTTTTACAGGGTAGATGGTAAAACTGTTTTAATAGAAATAAGTGACGATGGTTCTGGTATTTCGGAAGAACATTTACCCAGGATATTTGAACGCTTTTATCGCACTGATTTAGCAAGAAGCAGAAAAGTTGGTGGCAGTGGTTTAGGTTTATCTATTTGCAAACATATTGTAGAAGCACATGGCCAAACCATTCATGTACGCAGCAAAATTGATGTGGGCACTACATTTGGTTTTACTTTGCCTAAAAAGAAAGATTAAATTTTGGATCTAAAAAAAAGAAAGGCACATTTTTAAAGGTGCCTTTCTTTTTGTAAAAACTTATTGTGGTTTTAGAGTTTATCAGCCTTATATATTTTAATTACACCATCATTTTCGCTGCTTACCACCACCAGGCTTTGCTGAATAGGGCTTTTAGATGCAGGAATAAAAAGCACACCTTCGGGTGCATCGCCTGTCGCAAACATTTTTATAAAAACAGGTGCAGTAGGATTAGTTACATCGTAAACTGCAACTGCATCTACTCTTTCCATACCCACAAAGGCAATTATTTTTGCACCTACTTTACCTAAAGTAATTGCTTCGGGTTCAGCACCCTTATCATCACTGCGGTTATCATCATACACACCCAGTTCTTTTGCTTTTACATCCAGTTCGTTTTTGCTGTCATAAACTAAATCTCCTGTGGTGCCATTCCAAACACTAAACGATCTTGCACCAAAACTATACAGTGCATCAAAGTCGCCATCATTATCTGTATCGCCTAAAGTAGTGGTAATATTAAGTCTGCCTAATTGTGCATCTAATTTAAGTGTGGCTGCATTAGAAAATGCCGTAGCATCCAAAGCAATATCTTTTATTCTTTTTATTTCACTAAAGCCGGTGTATTCTCTTGCATCTCCTTCGTTGGCGGTAAATAAATAAGTGGTGCCATTGTAGTTTGCAGATGTTATTGCATCGGGCATATAAGTACCATAAACTTTCCATGGGTTAAAGTTTATGCCACCTTCCTTATCGCTTGGGTCAATGGCGTTGGCGGCAATATTATAATCTTTAAATCCTAATGGAAATATTTTTGTAATAGTTTTTGAAGTAAGATCAATAACTGCAATAGCATTATTTTCCTGCAGTGTTACCCATGCGGTTTTAGAATCGGAAGAAACAGTGATATACTCAGGCTCCACATCTTTAGCAATATCTTTTCCCGGTCCAAAAACACGAAAGCCTTTAGCAGATAAAGCAGTTAACTGCGATGCGAAAGAAGCAAAATTTATTGTGGTAACACTGTAATTATTATCTACACTTATTATAGAAACAGTGCCTTCGGGATCGTTGGTATATGCAGCATCGGGTTCAGCTTCGTTAGCAGTAAGAATGTATTTACCATCGGGGCTGTAAATTACCATATCGGGTAATGAACCTACACTAATTATTTTTTCTTCGGCATAAGTAGAAGTATTAAATATTACTACTTTACCTGTGTTTTGTTTGTTGGAAGCTTCAATAGCAGCAGCCAGTTTTCCATTACTTACATCAACACTGTTTACATAGCCACCATAAGCACTAAGATTAATTGAATGTATAACGCTGGCGGCTGAAGGAGTTGCAATATCAATAACATCAATTTTATTTAGGGTGCCGTTATTTACTGCAAATAACCGTTTGGTTTGCGGATCAAATGTGGTAATTTCTGCAGCACCTGAACCACCCAGGTTAAGCGAAGCAATTTCTTTGTAAGTTGCCGGATCTTCATTTACAATTATTTCTGGCGGGGTACTGTCATTTTTTTTACAGGCCATAAAAGCAATAAGTAAAAATGCTGCTGCTCTTTTTTTCATTTGTATATTTTTTTTGAAAGATGATAGCAGTATGTTGCGGCAAACCAGCTGCCGCTGTAAAATGACTGCGTTTAATTTTGCTGTTAGCTTTTTAAAAAGGTATAATTATTTTTTGCAAAATTGTTGGCTTTGTATTAAGCTGATGTTAAGCCAGTATTAATAAATAATTAAGCTAATTACTTTTACCGGTTAGTATAATTATTATTAGGAAAAAATAAAAAAATAAAAACTGGATGACTCATTTATACTGCGTAACAATTGGGTAACAATCAGGTAACATTCTGTTAAAGCAGGCGTAAACATTTGTTTAAAGTAATTGCTTCAATTTGTAATTATTACTAACCCCAACATCTTACACCATGAAAAATATTAAATATTTTTTTCTAAAACTTTCAGTAAGAATTTTTTTACCAATGCTTTCTGCATTTTATCCGGCGCTAAAATTTTATAAAATCCATTAATGGATAAAATAAAACGGCGCAGGCTGGATATTTTGGTATTGAGCGATGTACATCTTGGTACTTTCGGATGCCATGCTAAGGAACTATTGTATTACCTTAAAACTGTTAAGCCAAAAACGGTAATACTTAATGGAGATATTATTGATATCTGGCAGTTTAGCAAACGCTACTGGCCCAAAGCCCACATGAAGGTTATAAAATATTTAATGCACTGGTTGAGCAAGGGAGTTAAAATTTATTATGTAACCGGTAACCATGATGAGATGCTGCGGAAGTTTGCAGGTTTTAAAATGGGCTCATTAAAAATTGTAAACAAAGTAATACTTGATTTAGATAATGATAAGAAGGCATGGTTTTTTCATGGCGATGTGTTTGATGTAACCATGCAGCACAGTAAATGGCTGGCAAAATTGGGTGCGGTGGGTTACGATACATTAATTCTCATTAATAGGTTTGCAAATTTTATCTCCGAAAAAATATTTAAGAAAGGCAAACTCTCTTTATCAAAAAAAATAAAGAATAGTGTAAAGAGTGCAGTAAAATTTATTAATAATTTTGAACAAACTGCAGCCGATATCGCCATAAGCAATAATTACGATTATGTTGTTTGCGGCCACATTCACCAGCACGAAATAAGAGCCATAGAAAATGAACACGGAAAAACAATATACCTCAACAGCGGCGACTGGATTGAAAATTTAACAGCACTGGAATACGTAAACAGCGTATGGAAAATTTATAAATTTGATGAAGCAGAATTACTGCAAATGAATACAACTGCTGCAGAAGATGAAGAATTAGATAACAGCAAACTGTTTGATAATATGGTGGAAGAATTTAACCTACTCCGTAACTGATGAAAATATTATACGCCATACAAGGTACAGGCAACGGCCATTTGAGCAGGGCAAGAGATATTATTCCTTTGCTGCAGCAAAAAGGCGAGCTGGATATTTTGGTAAGCGGCATACAGGCCGATGTAGAACTGCCTTACCCTGTAAAATTTAAATTTAAAGGCCTCAGTTTTATTTTTGGTAAAAACGGTGGCGTTGATTTAATTGCTACTTATAAAAAAAGTAATTTAAAACAACTGTATAAAGAAATTAAAAGCCTGCCTGTTGAAGAATATGATTTAGTGATAAACGATTTTGAACCCGTAAGCGCATGGGCCTGTAAGATGAAGCATAAAGAATGCATTGGGCTAAGCCACCAGGCAGCAGTAATAAATAAAAAATCTCCCAAACCTAAAAATAAAGATATAGTTGGTAAAGCGGTACTGCATAATTATGCACCGGTAACAGCAGCTTATGGTTTTCATTTTGGGGCTTACGATAAAAATATTTTTACACCCGTAATAAGAGATCAGATCAGAAATGCAAAGGCAGAAGATAAAAACCATTACACAGTTTATTTACCTGCCTACAGCGACGAAAGAATTATTAAAGTATTGGGAGAAATTAAAAATATTAACTGGCAGGTATTCAGCAAACATTCAAAAAAGGAATACCAACAAAAAAATATTTGCATAAGGCCGGTAAATAATGATGAATTTATTGAAAGCCTTTTAAACTGCACAGGAATTTTATGCGGCGCTGGTTTTGAAACACCTGCCGAAGCATTGTTTTTAAAAAAGAAATTGATGGTTATACCCATGAAGGGCCAGTACGAGCAGCAATGCAATGCGGCAGCATTAAAAACAATGGGGCTGCCTGTTATAAAAACACTGAAGAAAAAATATTTGGATAAAATTACATTGTGGGTGCAGGGTAAACAATTTATCCCGGTAAATTATACCAACAGTACCGAAAGAATAATAAATATGATCATAAAAAAACATGGTAATGTACCGGCACAAAAGAATGTTGTGTTAGGCCAAGCCATTCATTCAGTAAAAAAATTAAAGGATAAAAGCCTTGGAAAAATATTAAATAAACTTGCTGAATAATTTTTATGCTCTTTACTAAAGATGATTTTGGAGATGATTTTAAATGGGGCGTTTCCACTGCTGCTTATCAAATAGAAGGGGCACATAATATTGATGGCAAAGGCTTATCCATCTGGGATACTTTTTCTCAAAAAAAGAAAAAAATATTTAATAACCATAATGGAAATACTGCCTGTGAATTTTATACACATTATGCCGATGATATTGCACTGCTGTATAAATTAAATATTCCCAATTACAGGTTTTCAATTTCGTGGAGCCGTATTTTACCACATGGTATTGGCGCCGTAAATATTAAAGGCATTGATTTTTACAATAAAGTAATTGATTTTTGTTTAGAGCTGGGCATTGAACCATGGATAACTTTATACCACTGGGACTTACCACAGGAGCTGCAACAAAAAGGCGGTTGGGCCAACAGGGAAATTATTAATTGGTTTAGTTATTTTGTGGATTGCTGCATAAAAAATTTTGGCGACAGGGTTAAACGATGGATGGTGATAAATGAACCGATGGTATTTACGGGTGCAGGATATTTTTTAGGAGTACATGCACCGGGTAAAAAAGGATTAAGCAGTTTTTTAGCAGCTGCACATCATGCAGCACTTTGCCAGGCCGAAGGCGGAAGAATTATAAAAACATTGAGAAGTGATTGCAAAGTGGGAACAACATTTTCTTATTCTCATGTAGAGCCTTACAGAACCGGTAACGAAAAAGATTTAAAAGCTGCACTAAAAGTAGATGCCTTACTTAACCGGATGTTTATTGAGCCATTACTCGGGCTGGGTTATCCAACAAAAGATTTAAAAATTTTAGAACGTATTGAACGGTTTATGTATCCGCATGATGAAAAGAAATTGAAATTTGATATGGACTTTATCGGCCTGCAAAATTATACCAGGGAAATAGTAAGCCATGCGCCGCTGATGCCTTTTGTAAAAGCAAAAATTATTAAGGCAAGCAAAAGAAATGTACAACATACATTAATGGATTGGGAAATACACCCGCCCAGTATTTACAATGCTTTAAAACGCTACAGCAGTTACCAACAAATAAAAGAAATTATTGTAACAGAAAACGGTGCTGCATTTACCGATGCACACGAAGAAGGCATGGTTAACGACAGCGAACGTGTAAAATATTTGCAGGATTATATTGCCCAGGTTTTACTGGCAAAAAAAGAAGGTGTAAAAGTTAACGGTTATTTTGTATGGACACTGATGGATAATTTTGAATGGGCAGAAGGATTTTACCCAAGGTTTGGTTTAGTGTATGTTGATTTTGAAACACAGCAAAGAGTTGTAAAAAACTCCGGCAGATGGTACAGCCAGTTTTTAAAAAATATTGTGAGCGTTTCTAATTAGTATAAAAAGCAATTACGTTTGCAGCAAGTATTTATTTTAAACTGTTTGAATTGCACCGGGTGATGGTGCAGCCGGTTTAATGTTATTAATACGGTGCCATTTTTTAACAGCACCTTTAATACCTCTGCTGTTTTTAATTAGGTATACACTAACAATGCCCGATAAGCTTCCTGTTAAACTGCCAATAATTATGTCAATTAAAAAATGCTGTGCAAGATACATACGGGAATAACCAACAAGAATTGCAGCAATTAAAATAAACAACTGCCAGCTTTTATTTTTCATCATTAAAACCATTACTGTAGCTATAGCAAATGCTGCAGCGGTGTGCCCCGATGGAAAGCTTGTGGAATTAGCAAGGCTTACACTATCTGTAAAATTTAAATACTGTCCTGCTTCAAAAAATAATTTTAGCCCATCGGCATTAAGAATATTTTTAATTACCTGCACAAAAAAAGTAGAAATTATAAAAGAATAAAACATGGCCATTGCTTCTTGTTTTTTCTTAAAATAAAAAAACATTGCTGCAATAAGGCAAAGGGTAAATACACCATCTCCAATAAAAGTATAGTTTATAAAAAATACATTTAATAAAAAAGAGTGATAGCTGTTAAGAGAAATAAAAGCTGCTGTTTTACCATTGAATATTAAAAAGACAGCACTTAATAATAAAACGATTATTAAGCCGGTAAAATATATTTTATTTTTATTCCACTCCAATAATTTGTTTTGCATCAGCAAGATTTTGATGCACAAATTAGTTATAACAGTTTACCAAATTATTAAGCTGCTATTACCGTAATATTATTATCTTTTATTTACTGCTGATAGTATTGCTGCATCAGCCACAGGATGTTGGGGTTCAAAATTGTACCCCAGTAAACGGGCAATAGTTTGTGCAAGCTGTTCATTATAAATTGCTGCATTTATTTTTACTTCACCTTTAGTTTCAAACTTAGGGCCTAAAGTCATCAGCCAGATATTGCTGCTGCCTTTAGTAAACATATCGTGCCTTACCCAGGTATTGGGTTTTTGCCCACGGCCATGATCGGTAGTAATTATAAAGCTGGTATTGTTTTTATAAAAGGGATCTTTGTTTACCAAATACCAAAGTTGAGAAAGGTATTCATCAAATAAATGTGCACTTTGCAGGTACTCATCATAATTGCCACCATGTGCATATTCATCTGTTTCGCCAAAACCAATGTACACTACTTTCGGGTGTTGGGTTTGTATGTATTCTTTTGCAGTTACAAAAGTGAGCATATCATTCCTGGTGCTTTTTAAATTATTCACTGCATTTTGCTGCACTCCATTGGCAAGTATTTCTGCATCAGTAAGCGAATCGTGTACAATAGTTTGGTAGCCACTGTTTAAATAAATGGTACTTTCTTTTTTATTAAAAATATATTCAAATAAATTCCAGCTGGTAAAAGCGGCTACTTTATTTTTATACTCGGGCTTATCATTTAAAAAATCCAAAACAGTTTGATTACTGTTATATTTTTTTCGGTTGGCAATTATAGAGTTGTCGGCATAGCCGGTAAAAATTTCGTTGTAGCCGGCATACGAAAAGCGGTAAGGGTTAGCTACGGATACTTTATTATCATAATTTCTGTTGCCATAAACTGCACCATGCCTTGCTATGGTTTTCCATACAAAAGGCATCAGCATTTTTCGTCTTTCATCCACATTGGTATCCCAAAACATTTGCTTAAGCAGGGCAGTATCTTTTACATAATGCGTATTGTGGAGTATTACCGAATCAGCACCATTAAAAACTTCCTGCCAGCGAAAGCCATCGGTGGTAATAATAAAAATGTTGGGGGATACGGTATCGGATTGAGAAGACATTTGCTTTGTAAAAAAGCAACAGGTGAGCAGGATAATAATTTTCATTTACAGAGGTTTTGCAAAGAAATACCTGTAACATAAAGTAATTATTAAGGGGGTATTATATCAATATTAAATAAAAAATCAGGCAACGGCCTCTGTAACAATAACAGCCTGCGGCTGAAAAACGTACCAGCAAAGCACCATCAGTAAACTGGGGAATTTAGTATCCAGCAAAGATCTTGTTTTAGAAAAACTGTTTGCAATGGAATTGAAACTGCAGGTGAGTAAATTGTTTTGCATGGCTTCGTCATAAAGTACCACCTCGCCATTATTATTCTCGTTATAAACAAAAAAATATTTTTTATCGTTTAACTCCACATAGCCTTTACCAGTGCCCGGTTTTGTTTCTTCTACCTTACCCATTTTTATTCCGTACTCATTTTTAATTACAGCCTTAGGCGTTAGTAAGCCTCTTCTTTCAAAAAAGAAAAGCCGCTTGCTTAATTTACTTACAAACCTTGCAATACGTGTACTTTTACTAAAGGAAATATCTGCCACTTTTGTA
>NZ_JANPCM010000190.1:0-18879 GCF_031430955.1 Ferruginibacter sp. | reverse complement strand
CCCGATAAATTGATTGAACACGGCTCTCCTAAGCAATTGTATGATGAAATTGGAATTGATGCCAATGGCATTGCGGAAGTGTTGAGGGAAATGAGCAGTGTGAGTGTGGCGCAACTGCTGAAGTAAAAAATCTTGGGCTGTAGGCATCAGGTTATTTATCGGGTATTTGTTCCGTCCATTCGCTTATACTCCTCACGCCAAAGCACAAGCCACCCTTCGTTGTGGGGTATCGCTGCTGTCCGGCAGCCTTTCAGCAGAAAATCTTTTTTCAACTTCACCCACTAAAATATCTTTTCTTCTTAAGTCCGTTAAACAGCTTATCCTCTTTATTCATTACATTTAACTATGCAAATGTTTAAATAAATATCAATAAACGCATGTTTATTTTTTTGTACACCATCAATCATTGCTCAATAAATCTCTTTTGTAAATTATACCCAAAGAAGGCCTGGTAAAAAACAGGGTAAAAAAAATATTCTTGCATTAACTGATTTTTGAATTAATGCTCACTTAACAATTAAATCAATTTTTTTTCAACCGCCAGTCTTATAAGGCTGGCGGTATTTTTTACACCAAGTTTTGCCAGCAAATTTTTTCTGTGGCTGTCCACTGTAAACGGGCTTAAAAATATTTTTTCGGCTATTTGCGGATTGGTATAGCCTTGTGCAATTAATTCCAGCACTTCTTTTTCTCTTGGCGTTAGTAATCGTAAATCATTCTTTTCCGATTTTTGATATTCCTTTAAAGCCATCCCCACTTCGCCGCTAAAATAAATACAACCTTCATGCACTGCATGTATAGCTTTTATCAATTCTTCTTTACTGGAATTTTTTAAAATATACCCTGATGCGCCATTCTCCACCATTTTTTTAATGTACAATCCCTGGTTAAAACTGCTAAGGCCCAATATCATTATGCCGGGATATTTTTCTTTCATAACAGCACATAATTCTACACCATCCATACCCGGCATGCTGATGTCCATCAATACCACATCGGCAGTGTTGTTTACAAAAAATCCCAGGCAGGATGCAGCATTCATGGCATGCCCCATCCATGCCATATCTTTTTCATTTTGCAGTAAGGAGTGAATGCCCTCTATTACAACAGGATGATCATCTACAATAAAAACACGAATCATAATTATATATTGAATTCAATATTTACTAAAGTTCCTTTATCTGTTTCGGAATGTATATCTAATTGTCCTTTTAAATAATCAACTCTCGACTGAATGCTGGTAAGCCCTGCACCTTTATTGTCTTTTATCAATGTACTATCAAATCCTTTGCCATCATCTTCTACAATAATACTTAAGCGGCCTTCTTCTTTTATTAGTTGCACCGTTGCTTCTTTTGCTGCCGCATGTTTCATAATATTATTCAGCAGTTCCTGTATAATGCGGTAAATAATTATTTCTGCAGATTTTTCTATTCTTGTATCCATACCAATAGATTGATATTTTACTGAAACTAAATTGGTAGCGTTAATACTGTTGCAATATTCTTTCAGTGCTTCATCCAGACCAAATTTGGTCAATAATTCGGGCATCATATTATGCGCTACCCGCCGCAGTTCTTTTATGGAGGTGTCCAGCATATCTAACGACCGTTCAAATACGGCCATATTATCGGGTGTTATAATTAAATTGTCTTTCATATTGCTTAAGGAAAATTTTACGCCAGATAATAATCCACCCAGGCCATCATGTAAATCTTTTGCCAGCCGGCTCCGTTCTTCTTCCTGCCCCTGCAGCATAGCATCTACCGCTACTAATTGTTTATCTTTTTCCAATTCACTAATGTGTTGCTGCTGAAGTTCATCCTGCTGCTTTGCTAATTGCTGACGATGGCGAAGATTTCGGTAACCTAAAAAACCAACTGTTACTAAAGCAGCCAGTGAGCCAATTAAAAAATAATTAAGGGTTGATTTTTGTTTGAGAGAAAGCGATTGTATTTGATTGTTTTTCTCTAATTTATCAATAGCTGTCTGCTTTTTTTCATTTTCATAACGGGCCTCTAAAAAATCAATCCGCTTAAGGCTGGTTTCGTTTAGCAGACTGTCTTTTATTAAATCATATTTTTTAAGATGGTCAAAAGCTTCTTTTAAATTTCCTGTCAGTCTGCAATATTCAGCCATTAGTTGATGCCATTCTTTTTTTATTTCCCTAAATCCATACATTTCAATAATTGCACCGGAACTATCTAAATGTTTTTTTGCAGAGGCTAAATATTTTTTATCATCATCCATTTCCTGATTGGCAATGTTGTTTAAAATCTGGGCAATATCGTAAGGAGAGTTTATAGCTATTGCTGCAGGTAATGCCTTATTAAAATAGTAAAGGCAGGAATCAATATTTTCTTTTGCCTGGTAATAACTACCCATAGTAAAATAACACAGATATTGATCGTATTGATTACCGGTTTTATCAATCAGTTTTTGTGCTTCATTAATAATTATAATAGCAGAATCATATTTTTTTATACTTATAAGATTGCTTCCATAACCAATATAAGCTGTGGCTTTCATCTTATCGTTACCAAACTTTACAGCATAGTTTAATGCTTTATTACTGTACGTTGCTGCTTTGTCAGAAGAATTTAGTACGCTGTAAGTTGAGGCAATATTGTTGAGTGTTGAAATTAAATTAGGCTCCGTGGGGTAATATTTTTCATATATAATAACAGCCTCTCTGAATGAATTAATTGCACCTTCATAATCGCCATTTAAATACGAAACAACACCCATGTTATTATACAAAGAGGCCCGGCTCATGTTTAGGGATGCCTGTTGTTTATTTGCTTCACATAATTCGGTGGCCTGCTTATAAAGTGTATATGCTTTTGCAGGGTTAGATTTTGTATTCAAAACACCTTCCAATTCCAATACAGATACTTTTGAAAGGATAGTATTTTGTTTACCGGCTATTTGCTTCGCAATCCTGAAATATTTCCAGGCAGCAGCAGAATCGATATTTAAAAAATAATTAGAAATCCTTGTTGCCCTCATCAATTTAGCAGAATCATTTTTTTCCTTATCTACATATTTTTGAAAAGTATCCACTACGGGTTGCCCTGAGGAAGTAATAGCAATCATGACAGAAGCAAAAAAAAGGAAACCTGTTTTTTTAAAGAACAGCTGCATAACAAAAAGTATCAGTGATAAAAAAATTGATATCTAAAGGTTGGTATTCTCCCCCACAAATGCAAGCATTCCTTTTAAAATACCAGTTTCGGGTGAGTTATGAGAGAATAATTATCGATTTATATTTGTTATACAATTTAGCATCATTAAGAATAATATTATTAACAGGATAGCAGCATGCAATTGAAAAATAAAATTATAATTACATATTGAATTCAATATTTACTAAAGTTCCTTTGCCCGCTTCTGAATGTATATCTAATTGTCCTTTTAAATAATCAACTCTGGATTTAATGCTGGTAAGCCCTGCACCTTTGCTATTTTTTATTAATGCGGTATCAAATCCTTTGCCATCATCTTCTACAATAATACTTAAGCGGCCTTCTTCTTTTACCAGTTGCACTGTTGCTTCTTTTGCTGCCGCATGTTTCATAATATTATTCAGCAGTTCCTGTATAATGCGGTAAATAATTATTTCTGCAGATTTTTCTATTCTTGTACTCATACCAATAGATTGATATTTTACTGAAAGTAAATTGGTAGCATTAATGCTGTTGCAATATTCTTTTAAGGCTTCATCCAGTCCAAATTTCGTCAATAATTCGGGCATCATATTATGCGCTACCCGCCGCAGTTCTTTTATAGAGGTGTCAAGCATATCTAATGACCGTTCAAACACAGTCATGTTATCGGGTGTTATAATTAAATTGTCTTTCATATTACTTAAGGAAAATTTTACGCCTGATAATAAACCACCCAGGCCATCATGTAAATCTTTGGCGAGGCGGCTCCGCTCCTCTTCCTGGCCCTGCAGCATGGAGTCAACAGCTACTAATTGTTTATCTTTTTCTAATTCCCGTATGCGTTGCTGCTGCAGTTCATCCTGCTGCTTGGCTAATTGTTGCCGGTGGCGAAGATTTCGGTAACCTAAAAAACCAACTATTACTAAAGCAGCCAGTGAGCCAATTAAAAAATAATTAAGGGTTGATTTTTTTTTGATAGAAAGCGATTGGGCAAGCCTGTCTTTTTGTAACAACAGTATTTCTTTTTGTTTTTTTTCGGCTTGATATTTTACTTCTGTTTCATTCATGTACCGTTGCACTTTTTCTTTTTTTACACTGTCGCTTATTGTTATAAATTGTTTTTGATATTGAAATGCCTTATCAATATTACCGGCGTTTTCTTCCACTTCAGAAAGCAGCTGTAAGGCCTGCATCTTAAATAATGGAATACTTAACCGGTCTGATTCATTTAAAACATTTATTGCTAATTCTCTTGCCTTAGTTAGATTATCAGTATGCAGGTAGCAGGCAGATATCCCTTCTTCACTATTCACTATCTGAAAATAATCTTTCATTTTTTTAGCTGCATCATTTGCTTTTTGATAATTAGTTAAAGCATTATTCCATTCATTTTTTTTGCGGTAAATACCTCCCAGTATATAATAAAACCTTACATCTAAATTGGGCTTATTTAATTGCATTACTATAGGGCGTATTTTTTCAAGATATGCGGATGAGGAATCAAACTGTGATAATGCACTATAATCGTCGGCTACAAAAAGATGTGCTATTATATACACATCAATATCATCAGCCCGGTTTAAAAAAGCCAACCCAAGTTTATCATACTTTAAAGAATTTTCAAATTGCTCCAGTTCATAATAGTTGCTGGCAATATCGGCATGCAGCGTTGCCAGATAAACATTTTTTCTGTTACCTTTTATATCTTCAACCCCGGCAATGCCATCCAGACAATACCCGGTAGATTCCTGATAATGATACATTTTAGCTGATGAAAGGGCTTTCCCAATAAGGCAATCCGTTTTTTCAAAAATGTATTTTTCAAACGGAGATGATGCAGTTTTTGCAACAGTTATCAATGTATTATATATTGCTATTGCCGAATCGTAGTAGCTGAGTGATTCGGTATATTTTGCTATATCAAAAAGCAAATCTCCTTTTTTAAAATAATACCTGGCGGTGTAATATTTATCGCCGACTGTTTTTGCCAGCATATATCCGGCGTTAAGATATTTGCTGGCCGCCCTTGCATCGTTTGTACTTAATTGTTCTGCAATCTTATAATTAAGCATAATCTTTTCCGTATCCTGCTGTGTATTTTTTTGTAAACGCAAAAGGCTGTCAATGGTTTTTGTTTGTGCCGCAGCAACTGATAAAAAAATCAGAAATCCGGTTATGCAAATAAAAATTTTTCTATTGGACCTCATAATCAAAATTAAATTATTCAACTTTTCAAAGGTTGCTATTCTAATGCACAAAAGCAAGTAATCCTTTTAAAATACCAGTTTAGGGTGATTCTTGTCAAATCTTTTCCAAATCACTGTTTAGGGTGACGGGCCGCCGTTACGTAATTTCTATTTTTGAAATGTTGAAGCTTTTGTAAAATAACTTTTTTTCTATTGTATATCATTTTCTGCAGCAATAGTTTTGAAATTATTTTCAGCTATGCATTTTTTAAAAATATTATATAAAGCACAATCACAAATAAATTATGAAAACAAATTTTTTCATTTTAATTTTATTAGCTGCATATATTACTGCTTATACACAGCCCGGCACACCCGATCCTGCATTTGGCACCGGCGGCATTGTTACCACATCTTTTGGGGCATCAACTTCATCAGTAAGTAAAAGCATGACCATTCAAAGTGATGGAAAAATTGTAATGGCAGGTTACTCCTCTACAGGCGGCATTTTCATTTTTGCGGTTGCCCGTTATAATACTGATGGAAGTTTAGATAATACTTTTGATGCGGATGGAAAACTTACCACAGCAATTGGTTTAACAGATGATGAAGCCACTGCGATAGCTATTCAAACCGATGGAAAAATTATTGCGGCCGGTTTTAGTTACAATGGTACCAATAATGTTTTTGCCATTGCCCGTTATAATACCGACGGAAGTTTAGATAATACTTTTGATGCGGATGGAAAAGTGACCACCGCTTTTGCTGGTTCTATTGGCAATATAATAAATTCCATAATGTTACAAACTGATGGAAAATTAGTAGTGGCCGGCAGCAACCACAATGGAACCAACCTGGATTTTGCACTTGCCCGTTATAACACGGATGGAAGCTTAGACAATACTTTTGATGGCGATGGAAAACTGACGACTGCTATTGGCCCATCGGATGATGTTGCATATTCGGTAGCATTACAAACTGACGGTAAAATTGTAGTGGCTGGCAATAGCGATGATTTTAGCAACAATGATTTTTCTGTTGCCCGTTATAATACTAATGGAAGTTTAGATAATACTTTTGATGGTGATGGCAAGCTAACCACTTCTATCGGTTTTGCACAAAACGCAGCAGGATTGGCCATACAAACGGATGGAAAGATTTTAATTGCAGGTAGCGATGGCAGTAATTTTGTGGCCGCCCGTTATAATACCAATGGCAATTTAGATAATAGCTTTGATGGCGATGGTATAGCTATTACAGATGTTGGTACTTCATTTTCGAGCAATGCAAATTCTGTAGAAATTCAAACTGGTGGAAAAATTATTGTGGCTGGTTTTTCTTTTGTTAGCACCGGCAGGGATTTTGCCCTTGTCCGCTATAATAGTAATGGCAGTTTAGATAATACGTTTGATGGCGATGGAAAAGTAACTACCAATATAAATGGAAATGATTTTGGATATGCAATGAAATTATCGGGCCAGAGGATATATGTTGGGGGCACAGCTAACAGCAGTAGTGTATTTGCACTGGCAGCCTATCAAACCGGCTCAGCCTTACCGTTACATTTACTTTCTTTTTCGGGTAAAAAATTAAACAGCGCTATTCAGTTAAACTGGGTAACAGAAAATGAAATCAACACATCGCATTTTGAAATTGAAAGAAGCACCAATGCAATAGCTTTTACAAAAAACGGCATAGTGGCTGCATTTAACAGCAGCGGAAGAAATGAATATACTTTTACCGATATGCAACCGCTGAACGGAATAAATTACTACCGCTTTAAACAAACAGATAAAGATGGGAGGTTTACTTATTCGGCAATTATAAAAATTGTAAATGATGCTAGCCAATTACAATTTACGCTTTCTCCAAACCCTGCAAACAATTTCATCAATATTATTTATCCCGGCACAAAAGAAATAGTAAACATCAGCATATACAATATGCAGGGAAGATTGATAAACCAGCAAAGTAAAAAAAATGAAATGCCCATTAAAGTTGATGTAAAACAACTGGAGCCGGGTACATATTTTATGTATGTGTTTGATGGTGGAAATATACAGAAAGGAAAATTTGTAAAACAATGATCAACCAAACTATTTCATTAAAAAAATATCAAAATTATTATACTCATCTTCCTTTCTAAAAATTGTTTGAGGGCCATCCGGCAGTTTTAAAAAACTTGCTGAAAAAAATTTAAAATCATCTCAAAAAAAAAGTATGAAAAAAAAATTATTCCTCCTTTATTTCCTTACGGCTGCATTTTTTACTCATGCACAAAACGTAGGCATTGGTACAAATACACCAACACGGCCACTTAGTTTTGCTCCCTTATTAGGTAAAAAAATTTCTTTGTACCCCGGCGCTACAGGCGATGCAGGCTTTGGTGTATTCGGTAATGAGTTGCGTTTACACAGCGATTATTCGGGTGCAGATATTACATTAGGATACGATGACTATGCACTGGGGTTTACTGAAAGGATGCGGATTAAAGGAACAGGTAATATTGGTATTGGAACAAATAACCCTGCTCAAAAATTAGATGTAGCCGGAAATGTAAAGGCGAGTGATTTTTTATACACCACCCCAAAAACATTTCGCTACACACTTTCAGGAATTAATTTTGTTGCTGTAAAAAGTTCGGATACAACTTTAACCGGAGTGGGCAGTGCAGAAATTACATTATTAACAAGTGTAGTGGGTAAAATAATTATGGCACCTGTTCATTTACCCGATGGCGTTACCATGGTAAATATGAAAGTGTATGTAAATGATTTTTCTGTGTCGGATAATTTGCAGGTTATCTTTTACCGGAAAACAATTACCAGTAATTTTTTCCCTGATAATTTAGGTTTCGTAAATTCTTCCGGCTCCACCGGATTGGTACTTTCTCAAACGCCCCTTTTTACTAATGTGGTGGATAATAGTTTATACACTTATTATATCTCTGTTGGTCCAGAAAACTACAGCAACACTTTTCCAAGTAATGCTTATTTAAGGGCAGTAATTATTGAATACACCTCCAGTTCAACTCAGTAATTAAAACTTAAGAAAGCTATAGAAAATGATCAGCCCATTAAAACATAAAAGCACTGAGATGAAATTATTTTTTTGCAGAAATAATCTTTGCCTGGAAGTATTGTTGCCGGGCCAGCAAAAAGCTATCCTTTGATTTTGCCAGCCGTATTTAAAACAATTTCAACATTAAAGCATTGCAGGGCTGCTCTATAAATAAAAAAAATTAACCACTTAAAATTAAAAATTATGAAAATCTTATTGTTTATTCTGTCCATTCTTTTTTTACCCCTTATTATAAATGCCCAGCAAACCGAAGATGAAGTCTATATCGGCAAAGGCAAAACGTTTGGAAACTATAAAGGAACCGCTATCATAATACCTGATGTTGGCAAGGGTACAAAACCAACCAATGTACAAACCGCAATAACCGGCATAGTAGTAAAAGTTGGGTGGTGCGAAGAAGATTGTTTGACGATTTTGGTGAAAAAAGATGACGGTACCACAGTAACAGTTGGAACGAAGGAATACGGTTTTACCGTTCCCCAAAAAATAGTGGGTAGAAAAATTATTATTGAAGGAAAAGATGCCGGTCAAATTGCCGGTGGCAGAAAAAGAAAGGATATAAAAAAAGATGCTCAGCCTGACATTCAATTTACAGCAACCGGAATAAAAATTATTGATTAAAACCTTAACAGCTGATTTATTATTTCTAAATAAGTTTATGAAAAAAACATTTTTCCCTTTGCTGGTTTTCCTGAATTTAAATTTCTCAGGTTTTAATGGGTATGCCCAAACGCCAAAACTCAATAATGCCTTTTATTTTTCATCAGGCCTTGCAGTGGATAGTAAAGGAAATGTTTTTGTAGCAGGAAAAAATAATAAGATAATCAAAATTACACCCGATGGTAAAGCAAGCCATTTTGCCGGCAGCCCTTATGGATTTACTGGTAATGAAGATGGAATAAAAGGAAAATTTAATAGCACCAGTGGTGGTATTACCATAGACTCCTCAGACAATCTGTATATAACTGATAATACCCGGATAAGAAAAATAACACCTAACGGAATAGTATCTACCATCGCAGGATTGCTAAAAGCCGCATCAGAAGATGGTGACCGCACCACCGCTTCTTTTCTTCATCTTGAAAATATTGCTGTTGACAATAAAGGAAATATTTATGTTACTGATTATGCACCCGGTAAAGATTGGAGGCCGGGGATGGTTGTTAATTCCAGCTATTATTTTATTCGAAAAATTTCTGCGCAAGGTATGGTTACCACCATGCAAAATGAAAATACCGGTGCATTAACATTACAATATCCAAGAGGGCTTGCCTGCGATGCAGCCGGCAATTTATATGTATGCGCTTCATCAAGCCATTGCATTAAAAAAATTACACCGGATGGAATAATAACCACTGTTGCAGGCCAATGCGATAAAACAATTTATCGTTCTGTTTATAAAGAAGGAAATATAACTACCGCAGTACTCACCACCCCCAGTGGCATTGCCATTGCAAAAAATGGCGACATCTATATTTCTGATGAAAGGCTTTACCGTATTATTAAAATCGCTGATAAAAAAGTAACCACAGTTGCAGGCTGCGGAAAAATAAGCTTTACCGGAAATATTGCAGGTGCTGCAGAGCCGGGAGAAAAAGATGGCAAAGCATTACAGGCTTTATTTCAAACCCCAACAGGAATTGCATTTGATAAAGCTGGTAATTTATTTATAGTGGATGGCAGCAGCCGAAACAATAGTTATATCCGCAAACTTTCAACTGATGGTATGGTAACAACATTTTGCAAACATGTATGGAACCCTAAAACAAGCCAATATGAAGAAGCAGACTGATAAACACACTGGGATAATTGTCACTTTTTGTTTGGTGTATAAAACATAATTATGAAAAAGATCAGCATTTTTACGGGCATTTATTTTTTCTCTTTTCTTACTGTATTTTCTCAACCAACGCAGGCTGAGATAGATAAAATGATGAGAGAAGCGAAAGCGGAAATAGAAAAGATGAAAAAAGATCCCAAGAACAAAGATTTTATAAAAGATATGCCCAACCTGGATGATAAAGTGAAAAATACTTCTAAAAATGATAACCAGGAATTATCAAAATCTTCAACCGGAAAATTTCCCGCCAAAAACACCGCATTGCTTTCAGCTATACCAAAAAAAATATTTACAAGAGCTGAGTTAATTGTTTATTACAATGATTTGTATAAAGAATTCGCCGTTAAAATAAATGCTGTTAAGGTTAAAGCTGTTAGTGATATAATGGCAAAACCCGGTGGCAATGCTTACAAATTTAACATGGCTGCAGTGGGCTCCTGGTATAATGGAGCAACAGAAGAAGCCATCTTAATGGCTACAAAAGCAGCCATGCAGTATCCGGATGACGATGTGTTGGTTAATAATCTTTCCGCTATGCTTAACATGGGTGGATTAGAACAAAAAGCTATCCCCGTTTTAAGAACGCTGCTGCAAAAATATCCTGACAACCCAATGGTATTAAATAATATGGGTCAGGCGTATGCAGCACTTGGTGCCACAGATACGGCCATGATTTATTTAGGCCGTTGTATAGCTAAATCACCCCATCATCCCGAAGCAAATAACACTGCAGGACAGATTGAATTATCGAAAGGAAACAAACAAAAAGCAACCGGACATTTTGAACAGTCGTTAAAAGGCGCTTATAATAACCATGCATACAATGGTCTCCGGATTATAGACCCAAAGAAAAAGTATGGTAAACTTCTGAGGCCACGGGTGCACATACCCGAATATTTTAATCCTGCTAAATATAAGTTGCCCCGGCAATGCGAAAATCTGCAACAGGCAGCAGCAGCAAAGGAAGAACATAATGCTTTCGAAAAAATGCTTGCAACACTGATTAAGAAATATGACGCAATACAAAAAGCAGAAACAGAGATAGCGGAACAAACCATTCTTAAAAAATATTCTACAGGCATCAATCAGGCTGGGAACTTACCTCCTTTTTTGGAATTAGGAACGGTGATGTTGATCGAAACGTCTTTGGATTATTTAGATGAAGTAACCGCATTGGCCAGCTATAATCAAAATTTTACGCTTGAGCTAAAAAAATTGGAAAGTGAATATGAACAGGCGCAAAAAGTTGCCCGTGCAAAATTTGATGAGAGGAACGAGAAAGTGGGAGAAGGTAATGGCGACCCTTCATTGGATGAGGATATCTGTAAAGCTTATGAAGATGTTGCCAATAAATATTTGCAATTATTTTCTACCCTGCGGCTTAACTGGCAGGTAAAAAATCTTGCTGCCGAAAAAAAATACCTGAATGAGTTGATCTATTGGTCTTACCTGGCATCGCACAATATTCACGACTTTAGAAAAAGTTTTTATTCCTTAATTACGGCCCATCTTACCAAGTTAAAAATATTAAATGAAACTAAAATTATTTACCCCTGTGATCGGGAAGAAGCGGACAAACAAAAATATGAGGAACCGCTATTAACGGAACCCGAATGTCCATTTGAAGTGGAAGTAAAATTTATTGTTGGAAAATTCAGTCTCGATTGCGAAAAAGTTTCCTTTAGTGGTGGTGAGGGTTTCATCTTTTCCTATGAGAAAAAATTTAAGAGCGGTCAATCTACTCTTAGCCTGGGTATTGGAGCACAGTTAGAATTAGGCGGTGGTTTTGGCGGGGTTAAAATAGGGGCAGGAATTAGTGCAGGTGAAAGCCTGTTTATACAACTTGGCAGCAATGGCCAGGTAACCGATGCAGGATTAAAATTTGGTGTAAAAGCCGGTGCAGGCATTGAGGCGGAAGGTGCCATAGGAAAAAATGTAAACATTAAAAAAGATTTTGGCAAGGTAGAAGAAGGTGTTGGCTATACCATTGGGATTGAATCCGGAATAAAATTTAATGAAGGCCCCTTAAAAAATTTATTAACCCCATCCGAAAATCAGCTAAATAAAAATGTACCTGTTTATAAAAAAGGAGATTAAAACATCTTTGGATTGTTTATTGAAATTAAAATTCATGATAATGAAAAAAATATTTATTGCTATAATCATTTTCTGTTTTTTTCTTTTGAATAATACAGTTACAGCACAACAACCCTGCAATGATGATGGCATCATGAATACAAAAGGCAGTTGGAAAAAACACAGTGATGCAGATCTGTTCCCTGACAAAAGTTTTCCTAAGAATCAGTTTCCGCAAGTAAACAGCCGTATAGATAAAATGCAGAAGTTGTTACAGGCTGCTTACCCGGAACCCAAAGGAATTGAAGCAGAGTGGTACCGCAGTATTTCAGGCAACGCTGAGGTAAAAACAGGCCCTGTTCCTTTTGCACTTAATGCCCTTTTTCTTGCCTATTACTGTAATACCTACGAAAAAAAAATTGAACGGGGAGGTGAAACAGGCACCTGGTTTTATTTATGGGCAAACCAACTCAATAATTGGTTTGCTGAGTACATTAAATACTATGTTATTCAAAAGCAACCGGTATACCTGTTGCAAAAAAGAATAGGTGAACTAAGAGGATATCCTTTATACGAAGGCAATTATAACCGAACGTCAAATACCGGTACAAGATATTCCAGGGCAATTATTTTAACCCGTAGCGGTCAGTTGCCTTATCTGCCTGTTACCAAAAAACAATTTTTAAAAGCATTTTTAAATTATAACGAAAAGAAGCATTTAAAATTTATGACGGCCTTAGAAAAAAGCATGACCGTTAAAACGGATGAAGAAGAAGAAGCCAATAAGAAAAAGAATTTAGAAATACTGGAAAGGGTTACGCCAGCCAGCAAACTTGCCAGGGCCAAAGAGAATTTTCTGCTAAACTATGTTACCTCCAGGCAAAAAAATGAAACATCAATTGCTAAAATAAAAAAAAGTTATGAAGAAGATATGAAACCGGCACGTGACCTGTTAGCTGATAGTTTAAAACCTGAATTGGGACAGCCCGCCATTTTAGATTTCAATAATCTTTTAGAATTTAAAGAATTTACTGCAGAAGAAAAAGGTGGACGACAGTTGGTGAGGCTAAACCCTGATTATTTTGATATGGCCTTGCCAAAATATGTACCCCAATTATTAACTGTGTTCTGGAGTTGGGACAAAGGAAAAGCTGAGGAAAATTTTAAAAATCAGTTAGAAGCAAATTTTAATTTTAGCGCTTTAAAAGAAATGATAGATAAATAAAATAACCATCCACTTTAAATCAAAAGATAAAATATTTTTTATGCTTAAAATAATATACCACCCTTTAAAAGTAGTACTGCTTTTAGTTATCAGCAGTAATTGTTTTTCCCAAACAGAAATATTTGACATTGTAACCTATACTCCCCCAAAAGATTGGAAGAAAGATGCAAAACCGGGTGTTGTAAATTATACGCATGTAAATACTGCAGCAGGTACTTTTTGTGTACTTACTATATATGCAAGCACTGCAAGCATGGGTGATGCACAAAAAGATTTTAAAAAGGAATGGAATGAATTAGTGGTAACACCTTATAAAGCCGGGGCCAATCCGCAAACAGAAACACAAACCACAGCAGACGGATGGAAAGCGGTAACAGGGGCAGCACCCATAAAATTAGATGGCAATGATGTGTATATTCTTTTAACGGTGCTCAGTGGTTTTGAGAAAACAGTAAGTATAAGATGTTCGATGAATGATCAATCATACTCCACACAGATTGATGCATTATTTGAAACAATGGAATTAGATAAAACAAAAACTACAGCCGTGAATAATAATATTAAACCTGCACAAACAAATGGTGCTGCAGCAAAATTTGGATTGATGAACTACATTGCACCTGCCGGATGGAGTGAAGAAATATTTAGTGACGGGGTGGTTTTTAAACCTTTAGGCTTACCCGCAGATGAACACCTCGCCATACAAATAATGGAGCCGCTGAATTTCTCCGGCACATTAGAACAGGCAATGGAAAAAAGTTTTGAAGAAGCCACTATTATGTACAATGGAACCAGCATGTACCAGAGTGATGGAAAATATAGCAAAAACGCTGCACAAAAATCTTTTAATGGTTGGGAATATATAAGAGGTAAAGGCAGCATACAGGTAGAAAACGGTACAGCATACAAGAGTGAGGTGGGGCTTGAAGTTTTTGTTATTAAAATCAATAACCGGTTTGAACGTGTGGCCATTATAGAATCCAGAAAATATTGTGGTGGTGTATCAAGGTATTATGCAACCGACAGAATAAGCTACCGTAATGGCATTGAGCAGTTTTTATACTCTTTACAATTTTCAGATTTTAATGCTGCAGTTTTAAAATCAGGTTCAGCAAATGGAACCGGTATTGTTGGTGTATGGGAAGGCACTATTCAATCAACAGGTGCAGCCACCGGTGTACGGTTAGAAGTTTTTTCACCCATCTTCTTTAATAACGGGCAGGTTTATTTTGGAAATAAATTTCCTACAGAAGGGCTGGATGATTTCAATAGCCGCATTGCACCGGAGTTATACCCACGCAACTGGGGGACCTATACATTCAATAATGGTAATGGAATGTTGAAAATGCCTTTTGCCGAAATTCCTTTCAGAACGCAGGGAGATAAAATCATCGTAACCAAAAATCAAAGGGACTGGCCATTTTATAAATTGAATTCTGTAGATGGTGCAAAATTTAGCGGCACTTATAAAATGAGTGAATCGTATGAAATAATTCCTGTAATCACTTTTACTGCCGATGGAAAATTTAATGATAATGGTGTAGTACGGACTTTATATCATGATGGTACTAATTGTATAAACCCCGGCTTTGTACCCGGCTCGGGTAATTATACTGTAAAAGATTTTACCGTTACATTCAATTATACTGATGGCAGAAAAGTAAAAATTGCTTTTTTGGGAACTGACTATGATAAAAGTAACCCCAGCCCTGCAACCCTGCGAATGAGTTTTAATGAAGACCCGATGAACAGGCAATAATTATTAATAAAAAAAATTATGAAAAATATTATTGTATATATTTTATTACTTACTTCAATTACTTCATCTGCCCAAAATGATGCTGCTGAAGATACTATTACAAAACCAGCCATTACTGCAATAGGAAAACCTGATGGTGAAAAAACCGAAATGAAAATAGGTAAAGAAGGCGGTAGTTTCACTTCATCCGATGGAAAAATAAGATTGATAATCCCCGAAGGCACAGTAACAAAAAAAACAACCTTCAGCATTCAGCCAACTAAAAATTTGGCGCCAAATGGTAATGGTAAAGCTTATCAGATGGAACCATCGGGTATAAATTTTAATAAATCGCTTCAACTGGTTTTTTACTATAGTGATGATGAAACAGGAGGCAATTCGCCATTGCTTATGGGTATGGCAATGCAGGATGATAATGGTAAATGGTTTTCGCTTAAAAAAGCTGTTTTAGACACACTTGCTAAAACGCTTACAGCAGATATACATCATTTTAGTGCTTATGTAAATTTTAGCAAAGCAAAAATTTCTCCGGCTTCGGCAAGAGTAAAAGTTAACGGAAGCCTGAGGTTAAAAATTGTTGGTGCATTTATGGATGATACTGATGAAGATGCAGAATTAGGGCCGCTGAGAATAGAGTATCCTAATATGAATTGGAGTGTAAATGGAATTCCAAAAGGCAATAGTTCTACAGGTATTATCTCTGCTTCGCAAAGCGGCTCTGCTATTTTTCAGGCACCTGCACAAATACCGCAGCAAAACCCTGTAGCAGTTACTGTTGAACAGCAGTTCCAATCAGCTTTTTCCAGGTGATATGGTAATGCAAATTTAGTGAGTAAAATCACCATTTACGATGATGCTTACGAAGTAAAAATGGTATCTGCAATTATTGGCGGCTCACCGAAGGCTTGGGGCGGTATTGTAACCAACAGAGACGAAGGCAGTTTTATTGTATCGTTGCAAAAAAATAAACCTGCTGTAATAAATATAAAAAACCAAATGGAAGTAATGACGGATAACTGCCAGAAAACTATTTTAAATCCAAATTCAAACACAGGTATATTTCATGTAGCTGGCGTAAAACAAATTATAGTAACACCTGCCAATCCTCCCGGCCAGCCATACCCAATTGTGGAAATAACATTCATACCTTACCCGATAGAACTTACCCGCTTTCGGTTTACTTGTCCGCCACCACCAGGTGTAAAGGAGTATGTTACCGGCAAAATAGATTTATCGCAAATGGCGATGTTGGTATTTTTTGGCAAGCCTGCTTTGCCGCAGTATATAAAATTTATTGCTAAAGATGATGAACAAATTATTTTGGAAAGCCCACCGGGGGTAAGCGAAATTTATTATAAAATATGGGTGAAAAAGGTAAAAGAAGAGTGAATAAATCACCCTTTAAGGTGATTATCCAAAATGCAATCAGAATCACTGTTTCGGGTGACAGGCCGTTAGCATCATCTGCTTATTTTTAATTTTTAAAATTCTTTTCAAAGACTAACTTTTGTGCTATTGTAAAGTAAAAGCCAATCTGGTAAGTTTAACTGTTTAAAAAAAATGGAAATGAAAAAAAATGCAGGATTTTTATTTTTGTCTTTCTTATTAATTTGTATAACTGCTGCAACAGCAACTGCACAAACAAAACCCCAAAAACAAAAAGTACGGTACGATACCATTATTGTAAAACATATTACACAGCCTGCAAAAAAAGCAGTACCAAAACCCGTTGCCAAACCTGTTGTGTTACAGGAAATTATTTTGCCTACACCTGAATATATTAACCAACCTTATTACTTTGACAAAGAGGGTAACAAATTGATTAAGTTAGAAAATGCCAATGCCTTAATGGTAACAAAAAAGAAAACACTGGGCTTAAAAGGCGCCAAACAATTTTTAAGCATGGATGCCACTTCATCTAAAATACGTTTTGTAGCAAAAAAAGATATTGTATTTTTTATAAAAACAAGTGGCGATGTAATTGATCTTACTTCTTACATAAAATTGTACCAGTTTATTCCGGTGGAGCAAAAAAGAGAAGTTACCATTACATCAAAAGAAGGATTGATTACTAATAAAGACGAAGCAAAAGGAAGGCTGCTAAACTTTAGTGTAAAAATGATCAGTAAAGATAATTACCAGATACAATTGCCCGAACAGTTAGAAGCCGGGGAATATGGTTTTGTGTGGGTAAAAAATATGGAATTAAAAGAATTTACTGTTTTTGCTTTTGGTATAGACTGGAAGAGCAGCGATTAGGAAAGTGGTGAGCTTTGAGCTGTTAGCTATATACAGGTCAACACAAAAAAAATATTTAAAAAAATTAAAACAACTGATATGAAAAAGATTCTATTTTTTATTATGATGATTGCTCCCTTTTTTGTGCAGGCACAAATTGGAATAAAAGCAGGAGTAAACTTTGCCAAAGTAAGTAATGCATCATCCATTAACAGCAGTAACAAATCGGGTTTTAATGTTGGGTTACTTTTAGCGCCACCATCTAAAAAAATTATCAGTTCCCGAACCGAATTAGTTTTTAGCCGCCAGGGTTACGATTATAAAACCAGCAGTAACACCGGCAATGTAAATCTTGATTATATACAGATGGGCCAGCTGGCCTCCATCAACATTACCAAATATGTTTCGTTGTTGTTTGGCGCACAAACGGCTTACCTGGTAAGTGCACAGGCCGACAGTACAAAAAATACCGGTGGTTCATCAGGTTCTTACAATGGTGTGATGAATTTATACAACCGTATTGATTATGGCTATGCAGTAGGCGCCGAAGTACATCCTGTACTGGGATTAATTATTGGGGCACGCTATAATGTTAGTTTAGCCAAGATATATAAAGATATTCAAAGTTTTCAGCGTCCCTCATTCAGCAGTGAAGATGCAAAAAATAATGTGGTGCAAATTTTTGCAGGGTGGAGGTTTGGCAGCTCTAAAGACAAAAAAAACAAAAAAGATAAGAATGAATAGTATATGATCAAAAAATTAGGCCTGCATTTTAATTTTAAAAAGAAAGCGTATGAAATATTTTATTCTATCAGTTGTTATGATGAGCTGCTGTTTTGTACTGAAGGCACAAACATATCCGGAACCGGAGTTTAGCAAAGAAGTATATTGGTTAAAAAAAGACAGTGTACATACCGTTATGCGGCTTGAAAAAGGAAGCTCAAAAATGGAAACTAAAACAAAGATGGGTGGCATGGGTGGCTCCGAAAGCAGCTATATACTGGAGGGAGAAAAATCAACAGTCCGGTTATCAAACTATAACAATCTTTCCTTTGTTTTTTCTACCGGGGCTTCTTCTAAATCATCTTCATCTTCTAAAGAAAGGGATTCTATGATGCTGGCGAATGGTATGGATCCTTCCGCAATGCAGGGTATGGGAGATATGGGTGGCATGAATGACCCCGCCAGTAACATTGTGTTATACAAACTTGAAACTGCAAAAAGTTAAAGAAAAGTATTGGTTCTAATAAACCCTTGCATGTCGCCTTTTGGCAGTTATATACAAAAGTCAATTGATATATTTTCTT
>NZ_JANPCM010000189.1:0-3898 GCF_031430955.1 Ferruginibacter sp. | reverse complement strand
GGTACAAAAGGGCTACCCTGGCTGGCGCAGGCAAAAAAAATTACGGGGCTACCCATTACCGTTGAGGTAGCAACAGCTAAACATGTGCAGGATGCATTACAGTTTGATGTGGATATGCTTTGGATTGGTGCAAGAACAACTGTAAATCCTTTTAGTGTGCAGGAAATAGCCGATGCACTGCGTGGAGTGGATGTGCCGGTGCTGATAAAAAATCCTATCAATCCGGATCTGGAACTATGGACGGGTGGCATTGAAAGGTTACAAAAAGTGGGCATCAAACAAGTGGGTATGATCCACCGTGGATTTTCTTCTTACGGTAATACCGAATTTAGAAACGCCCCCATGTGGCATTTGCCTATTGAAATGAAACGCAGGTTTCCGGAAATGCCATTGATATGCGATCCTTCGCATATTTGTGGTAACAGAACGTTGTTGCAATCAGTTGCTCAAAAAAGTATTGATCTTGATTTTGATGGTGTGATGATTGAGAGCCATATTGATCCGGATAATGCCTGGAGTGATGCCAAACAGCAGATAACACCGGAACGCTTAGCCGAAATGCTGGATGCACTTATATGGCGTAGTGAGAACACTGATGAAAAGGAATTTGTTACTGCATTGGCAACTTTGAGAGAGCAAATTAACCAGCTGGATGATGAACTGATGACGATTTTAGGACAGCGTATGCAGATCGCTGATAAAATTGGTACGTACAAAAAGAATAACAACATTACTATTTTGCAAACCAACCGCTGGAATGAAATTTTAGAAAAGGCATATCAAAAAGGCGATAAGCTGGGTCTAAGTAAAGAATTTATTACTAAATATTTTGATGCTATACATTTGGAAAGTATCAACCATCAGAATAATATTATGAACAGCTAAAATTTATTTTTAATGACTGTAGTTGAAAATACTTTTTCTGAAAAAAATGTAGCTTATTATTTTGATGCATCGTTTTCTTACTTAGATGAGATAGTTGAAAGAGACAATACTATTTTAATTACTGATGAAAATGTTTTTGAATTACATCAGCAAAAATTTGAGGATTGGAAAACGATAGTAATAAAAGCTGGAGAGGAGCATAAGCACCAGGCAACAGTAGATTTTATTATTAACCGGTTGATTGAACTGGAGGCAGACCGCAAAACATTTATTGTTGGGGTAGGCGGAGGTGTGGTTACAGATATTACAGGTTACGCTGCCAGTGTGTACATGAGGGGATTAAAATTTGGGTTTGTGCCCAGTACAATTTTAGCAATGGTAGATGCGGCCATTGGTGGAAAAAATGGGGTTGATGTTGGGTTGTATAAAAATTTGGTGGGGCTGATAAAACAACCGGAGTTTATTCTTTTTGATTATTCGCTGCTGCAAACTTTACCTAACGAACAATGGGTAAACGGTTTTGCCGAAGTAATAAAGCATGCCTGTATAAAAGATGCGGTGTTGTTTTCGGTTTTAGAAAAATATACGCTCAACGATTTTAGAAAAGATGCTTTGCTGCTGGCAGAGTTAATTGAAATAAATGTAAATATTAAAACTGCCATTGTTGTTATTGATGAATTTGAACAGGCCGATAGAAAGCTGCTGAATTTTGGTCACACCATTGGGCACGCAGTGGAAAACCTGCATCATATTTTACATGGCCATGCGGTAAGTATTGGCATGGTGGCCGCCTGTAATTTATCAGAACAAATTAATGATTTTCATTTTGAGGAAGCTATACGTATTGTAAAATTGCTGGCTAAATATCATTTGCCGGTTGATATTGAAACAGAATACGAAAAAGTTTTTGAGGTATTAAAGATGGATAAAAAAAGAATTAAAAACGAAGTGAATTTTATCCTGCTGAATAAAATTGGTGAAGCAGTAATTAAATCTGTTAAGCTGGATGATTTGCACAAGCATTTAAAAGAAATATTATAGTGAACGTAACAATAAAACCTTCGGTAATAAACGGAACAATTGTAGCACCTACCAGCAAAAGTTCGATGCAGCGGGCATGTGCAGCAGCATTGTTGCATGATGGTGAAACCGTAATTTTTAACCCTGGAAAAAGCAATGATGACTTAGCGGCGGTGGATATAATTCAAAAATTGGGTGCAGCTATACCGCAGCAAAAAGATGGGAATTTAATAATAAACTCTTCTGGCTTTATCTCCCCTTCAGGGCATGGGGGCATTAATTGTGGAGAAAGTGGCTTAAGTATTAGAATGTTTACTCCCATCGCTGCATTAAGTAATAAAGAAATTGGTATTACCGGTACCGGAAGTTTATTAAAACGCCCCATGGATTTTTTTGATGAAATATTTCCGCAGCTTGATATTGAAGTAACATCTAATAATGGCATGCTGCCCTTAAAAATAAAAGGACCGTTGCAGCCAAAAGATATTACGATTGACGGGTCATTGAGTTCGCAATTTTTAACCGGTTTATTATTTGCGTATGCAAAAGCGGCTACACATGCTGTTACCATCACTGTAATTAATTTAAAAAGTAAACCCTACATTGATTTGACTTTACAGGTGATGAAACATTTTGGTTATGAAGTGGAAAATAATAACTACCAATCTTTCACTATCAATCCTGTCAACCATCAACCATCAACTATCAACTATACGGTGGAAGGCGATTGGAGTGGCGCCGCTTTTTTATTAGTAGCTGGCGCAGTAGCAGGAAATATTACTGTAAAAGGATTGGATGTTTTTTCCACCCAGGCTGATAGAAAGATATTAGAAGCACTTAGCGATTGCGGATGCAAACTTTCCATCGAAGAAAATAAAATTGAATGTGCTTATCCCCCTTTAGGGGTTAAGGGTTTTCATTTCAATGCAACTGATTGTCCTGATCTCTTTCCTCCCCTGGTTGCGTTAGCAGCATATTGCAATGGCACAACAGTTATTGAAGGCGTAAGCCGTTTAGCACATAAAGAAAGTAACCGGGCATTAACTTTGCAGCAGGAGTTTGCAAAAATGGGAGTGGAAATAATTTTGCAGGATGATCTTATGATGATAAAAGGAGGCGGAGCAGTAAAAGGTGCACCAGTTCATTCCCATCATGATCATAGAATTGCAATGGCTTGTGCAGTAGCTGCATTAAAGGCAAATGGAGAAACTGTTATTGATGAAGCAGCAGCTATTAATAAATCATATCCTGATTTTTATGAGCATTTAAAATTATTAAATGCTGATGTATTTTTAAACAATTAAATTTTAAGAATGAATTCTTTTGGTCGTTTATTCCGGGTACATATTTTTGGCGAATCGCATGGCGATTGTGCTGGACTTACCATTGATGGCTGCCCGGCTGGATTGGATTTATCTGCGGAAGATTTTTTTATTGATATTGAAAGAAGAAAAGGTGGCACTAAAGGTACCACACCCCGTAAAGAAGACGATATTCCAAAAATAATTACGGGATGGTTTAACGGAAAAACAACAGGGGCTCCATTGACTATTTTGTTTGAAAATAAAAATACACGGAGTGGTGATTATGAAAAGCAACGGGCTTTTCCCAGGCCGGGCCATGCCGATTTTACAGCACATACAAAATTTGGCGGTTACGAAGATTTCAGGGGCAGCGGGCATTTCAGTGGCAGGTTAACCGTATCGTTAGTTGCAGCGGGTGTGGTTGCAAAAAAATTGCTACAGCAAATAAAAGTAGAATCAAGTATTGTAGAAATAGGTGGAGAAGATGATCTAGATAAGGGCTTGCAAAAAGCCATTGATGAAAAAGACAGCATCGGTGGTATTGTAGAATGCCGGGTAAATAATTTACCCGTTGGTTTGGGCGAACCGTTTTTTGATTCCGTAGAGTCACTAATTAGTCATGCTGTTTTTGCAATACCTGCAGTACGTGGTATTGAATTTGGAACAGGCTTTGCCGCAGCAAAAATGTT
>NZ_JANPCM010000188.1:0-2953 GCF_031430955.1 Ferruginibacter sp. | reverse complement strand
TCCTGCTGTTGTTGTGGAACGAATTAAAAAACGATTCACCCCTCCTTCCACCGGAAAACTTTTTGCCAAAATATAATTATCCGGACCAATGGCCATGCCGCCACGCCATTCTGCCGGACCATCTAATTTATAATTGATCATAGTTAATGCGGTTGGGCAACGGTTGCCTTTTGCATCAATCACTTCCACTTCTGCTAAAGCAATATCATGACCATCAGCAATAAAATCTGTGGGGCGTTTAATATTTTTTAATCGTAATCCTACAGGTTCGCCAACAGTAATAATTTTGTCGGCACAAACCGGATTATTATTTTTATCATATCCTTTCGCACTAATGTTACCGGTTTTAAACGCCACATTTTTAAAAGTGAATAAGAAGCCATCGCTTTTAATTCCATAACCTAATGAAGTGCCGTTTACTTTCAATTCCACCTTATCGGCAGTGCTTATCACATAAATATCTTTGGTAACCCCAGCTGCATAATTCCAATGGCCCACAATATGTATATGTTGCTTTTCGGGGTTTACCCAACCATCCCACATTACTTCATGAGCATAAAAATTTTCTTTTTGTATTCTTAAGGCATCCACTTCCCCACTTCTGCGGTAATTGTTAGCGCCTCTGTGGTGTGTATTGGTTTCACTCCAAACAATATTTACCCCGCCAGCGCTTACCCGCTTTCCGGTGCCGGGTCTTTCGTTCCAAAATTCGAACCAGCGTTTTACATTTTCCACTGCATGGCTTTCCATATTGCGGTTGTAAGCTGCAGCAGATTGCCCGTTGTGCAAAGGCCCGTCGCCATCTTTATGAAACGGTACGGTGTAATCATCCCAAAATTTTCTCGAGCCTTCATCACGTGAATATTCCATTGCCCACATTGGTATGTTAGCACTTTTATTGGTGTACAACATTTCACCACCATACTCTGCTACTTTACTGTCCAGCATTTCACGGCTGCCAATAGCACGTCCACCAAAAGCATCGTATTTATTTCGGATGTCTTTCATTTCATGCATGTGTGCTTCGCTGATATTTTCGTTACCACATTCATAAAAAATTATACTGGGATTATTGCGGTTGTAAATAATCGCATCCCTCATTACATTTTTTCGTTGCTGCCATCTTACACCATCCACATCCCTTTCTGCATCGCCTGCCTGCATAGCCTGCAATAAACCTACACGGTCGCAACTTTCTATATCCTGTTTCCATGGTGTAATGTGCATCCATCTTACTAAGTTACCACCGCTTTCCACCATCAATCCATTGCTGTAATCACTCAACCATGGCGGCACGCTCAAACCAATTGCAGGCCATTCATTACTCGTTCTTTGTGCATAGCCATGTATCATTATTACACGGTCATTTAACCAGATCATACCGTTTTTAAATTCGGTTTTTCTAAACCCTGTGGTGGTGGTTACAATATCTGTTGGTTTATTATTGATGAGCAAACTGGTTTGCACATTGTATAAATATCCATAGCCCCAACTCCAGAAATTTAAACCGTTAACTAAAGATGCTGCTGTTATAATTTTTGTTTCGCCGGGTGCAAGCAATATTTTATCACCGGTAAATATTTTAATTAATTTACCATTGTAATCGCTGATTGCAACCTGGTATACTACCTGCTGAGATTGGCCGCTTTCATTTTTTACTTCACTCTCTGCATGCATGATTGCAGATCTTTCTTTAATGTTATAATTATCAGCATAAATATAAACACCAGTTGTTTGCAAACCAGCATACAATGGCAGTGTTTGATAAACTTTTGGTGTTACATGAAGAAATACATTTTTACTGATGCCCCCATAATTGGCATTAAAGTTTTTATCCTCCCATTGAAATTTTGTTTTGGTGGCTTTTTCCTTATAGTCCCAACTGTTATCAATGCGTACAGCAATTACATTTTCTGTATCACCAAAATTTACAGCCTCAGTAATATCAAACCCAAAAGCCATTACACCATTTTCGTGAAGGCCAATGTATTTTCCATTTACATAAAATTCGCCGGCTTGTCTTATCCCTTCAAATTCTAAAAATATTTTTTGTGCTTTTGCGGTAGCAGGAAGTTTAAAATGTTTGCGGTACCAGCCAATGCCGGTGCGTAAGTCCACAATATCTTTTTTAAAAGCATCGTCTTCGTTCCAGGCGTATGGAAGTGTTACTTTTTTCCAACCGGCATCGTTGTAATTGTTGTTGATGGCGGTGGAGTCATCGCCTGTAGATACTTTCCAATCGCTGTTGAAATTATATTTTTGCCGCTGAGCATTTGTAATTTGCAAAGAAACAACCAGTAGAATTAGTAAGCAAAAACGTTTGGTCATAATAATATTTTGAAAACTGTTGTTGAATGGTTTTTTGATTACTCAAAAAAAATAGCCACAAAGACACGAAGGCACAAAGGAAAAACTTCGTTTTTTAAATTCATTTCGTGAATTATTTTTTGCCACGGATTACACAGATTAACACGGATTTTTTATCAGGTTTTTTGTATTAATCCTTACAAATTCGAGTAATCCGTGGCCAATAATTTGCTGCGAAGCAGCAACCTTTGTGCCTTCGTAACTTTGTGGCTAAAATCTTTGCTGCACAGCAGCAATACATTTGTATTCATCTGTATTCTGTGGCAAAAAGTTCATTGCAAAGCAACAATACATTTGTTTTAATCTCTTACTCTTTTTTTATTTCTCAAAAAAATATTAGCACAAATTCGCCATTCTCACATTCAACATTTATCTTTTAATCTTATACACCTCACTCCCTGCCAGCAAAAAACATCCCAATCCAAAGTCTTCAAAATCAGGCTCACGGTCATAAGTAACCGGCTGCGATTCTTTGGGTTCTTTACCTGTGCCCTGCACCCAGCCTAAAAAACCATTGGCATGAACGGATTCTTTTGCCATCGCATTCCATGCTATGGCCTGGGGTATTAACAATAAAATTTTAGAT
>NZ_JANPCM010000187.1:0-2157 GCF_031430955.1 Ferruginibacter sp. | reverse complement strand
GGTGGTGGCAATGGCGGTGCCGATAATTTTAATGTAGGCCAGTCGAATGGGATCAGTAAAACGAATGCGGCCGGTATTAATTTTAGTAATGTTTATGGTAAAAAATTAACCTTAACAGGCAGTTACTTTTTTAACAAAAGTATTAATACTAATGAAAGCTTAACCAATACCCAAACTTTTTTTAACCCTAAAAATTTGTTTGGCGTGCAAAAAAGCACTTCATCAAACAATAATACCAATCACAGAATTAATTTAAGGCTGGAGTATAAATTGGATTCTGCCAATTCATTGTTTATTATTCCAAGCATCAGCTTTCAGAACAATAAATCGGTATCTGTTTCTTCTGCACAAAATTTTTATGCCGAAAATGATTCTACCGGTGTATCATTAACTAAAAATAATTCTAACAGGGATGGCTATAATATCAGAAATAACATTATGTTCCGCCACTCATTTCCAAAAAGAGGCCGTACCATTTCATTTGGCTTTAATACCGGATGGAGTAAAAATGATGGGGAAACTATAACTGACGCAAGAAATAAATATTACGATTCCACCAGTGTTTCAGAAGTGTTATCAAACAGGTTTAGAGATAGTAAAACCAGTGGTACTACAATTGGGGGTAACATATCTTATACAGAACCTGTTGGAAAAAAAGGCCAGTTACAAATTGATTACACGCCAACAGTACAAAAAAATAAAGCTAATCAGCAAACCTTTAATTACGATGGACAGAAGTACACCCTGTTCGATGGTAAATTATCAAATCTTTTCGATAATACTATTACCACTAACAACGCTGGTATCAATTACCGGTTGGGGCAAAGCAGGGATGAACAACTTTCTTTTGGTGTAAATTTTCAAAATTCTAAATTAGAAAGCCAGCGAATTTTTCCCACTGCAACTTCAGTTAATCAGTCATTCACTAATGTACTGCCCAATTTAATGTGGCGTAAAAAAGTATCTTTAAACAGTAACATACGTGTTTTTTACCGGGCATCAACTAATTTTCCATCTATTACACAGTTACAGGATGTTGTTAGCGACACCAACTCTTTATCGGTAAGCAGCGGCAACCCCAACTTAAAACAATCTTATACTCATTTTGTATCAGGGCGCTATTCTTATACCAATTCTAAAACCAGTAAAAGTTTTTTTGCTAATTTGTTTTTGCAAACTGCAGCTGATTATATTTCAAATGCATCTTACTTTATTAAAACAGATTCTGTTATAAATAATGTAACGGTAAAAAGAAATTCACAATTTTCTAAACCGGTAAATTTAGATGGCTATAAAAGCCTGCGTACTTTTTTTAATTACAGTATGCCGTTAAAATTTATTAAAACAACGCTGAATTTAAATGCAGGATTTAGTTACTCCAGATTACCCGGTTTGATAGACTACAAACCCGCTGTTACCAAGAATTACAATTATAACACAGGTGTGGTGTTTGCAAGTAATATAAGTGAGTATGTCGATTTTAATTTATCGTACAGCGCAAATTTTAATAACTCATCAACCAATACAACAAAAAGCACTACTACCAAATATGTTAATCAGGCAGCAGGCGCACAAATTAACCTGTTAAGTAAAAAAGGCTGGTTTATTCAAAATGATGTTTCGGGAAATGCCAATACTGGTTTAGCTGCAGGTTTTAATCAAAGCTTTTGGCTGTGGAATGCCGCAATCGGTAAAAAAATATTGAAAGGTCAAACAGGAGAAATTAAATTATCTGTTTTTGATTTGTTGAAACAAAATCAAAGCATTACAAGATCGGTAACCGATACTTACATACAAGATGTACAAACACAGGTATTAAGACAATACTTTATGCTTACGTTTACTTATAAATTGAAAAATTTTGGTACCGGCCCTGCAAGGCAAAATAATTTTAACCGTGGCGACAGGCCAATGATGCCCGGTGGTGGTTTTGGTGGTAACAGGGGTGGCGAATTTTAGTTACTTTTAAAGTGAAATAATAAAATGATACGTTTTGAATCAACCGGAATTAATTGTGCAATTGCAGCAGGGAGATGAGCAAGCTTTTAAAAAGCTGGTAGAGGAATGGCAGGATATGGTTTATAATACAGCAATTGGTATTGTGCAAAACGAAGATGACGCCGATGATATTACGCAGGATGTTTTTATACAGGTGTA
>NZ_JANPCM010000186.1:0-7809 GCF_031430955.1 Ferruginibacter sp. | reverse complement strand
AAGGATTGGAAAATTGTTTCGGAATAATTTTTTTTTGAGCCCGGCACCAGTGCTTCTATCAACTTCATTGGTCTGGCCTAAGGCGAGACACTCTTGTACAGAAGTAATTCTATTGAACATTAAAAGCGAAGAATAAAATATTATAAAATGATTGAAGAAAAATTAGAAACGTTGAATAATTCCCCTTTAGAGGTTGCAGGCTCCTGGTTTTACGCCTGCAGCGTAAATGATGTACCACCCAATGGTGGCGTATGTGTAAAATACAACGACGAACAAATTGCCTTGTTTCATTTTAGCAGGAGAAACGAATGGTATGCCACACAAAACGAATGCCCACACCGTAAGCAAATGGCTTTAAGCCGTGGTATGATTGGCTCACAGGCCGAAGAGCCAAAAGTGGCCTGCCCGTTTCATAAAAAAACTTTTTCTTTAAAAACAGGCGAATGTTTAAGTGGTGATGAATGTGCTATTAAAACTTATCCTGTAAAAGTTGAAGATGGAAAAGTATTTATAGGAGTATAAAATATTTGCTGTATGAATCATGACTGAAACAACATTATTAATCATTAAAATTACTGTTATGATAAACAAAAAGTAAAACCACTAAATCCTACTGAAGTTATACAAAAGAAAAACCCCGGAACGAATTGGAAGCTCAGACCGGGGCAAAGATTTCAAATTGCAAACAATTTAAAACCAAAACAAAATTATGAAGAAAAAAACAAAAGGATTGAAAAGCATTTTGCTACTATTTCTTGCGGTTTTATCTCTTTACAAATCTTACGGGCAGCTTACTGTAGGCGGCCAGGTAAGAACCCGTACAGAATTCCGTGATGGAGTGGGCACATTAAAACCTGCCACGAATGATGCCGCTTTTTTTACTTCGCAAAGAAGCAGGTTAACTTTTAATTACAAAACCAACAGGGTTATTTTACAAACTTCCCTGCAGGATGTAAGAGTATGGGGGCAGGACGCTGCCACAATAAGCAATGCAGACGGCAGCAAGTTAGGCATACATGAAGCATGGGCAGAAATTATTTTAGCTAATAAAAAAGATACTTCCTTTAAGAAATCAGCGGCAGAATATTTTGCAGTAAAATTAGGCAGGCAGGAATTAGTGTATGATGATGTGAGATTGCTGGGCAATTTAGATTGGTTGCAACAGGCACGACGTCATGATGCTGTAGTTTTTAAATTGCTAAATAAAGGATTACAATTAGATGCAGGTTTTGCATTCAATCAAAACAGTGATGCCTTTAATTATAATGGCACTTATTATACGCCAGCTAATATTTCCACTGCAGTAAAAGACAGCAAAGGTTTTTTAATAGCTACTCCCACAGGATTAATTCCCTTAATGAATAGTACAGGTATCAGCAGTAAAACAGGTAACCCTTCTTTTGTTAATGCACCTTCTACTAACGGCATGAATCAAAACTATAAAGCTTTACAATATTTATACGCAGCAAAAACTTTTAAAAATACTAAAGTGAGTGCATTGTTTTTGGCAGATCATTTTGGAAAATATATTTTAGACTCTGTATTAACTTCTACTGCTAGCGGCAATGGTTATGTTTATGGCAGAAGGTTTAATCAGAAAGGAGTGAACAGCCGCATTACAACAGGTTTATTAGTTAACAGTGCGCTGAATAAAACAAAATCATTAACATTAACTGCAGGTACGTATTACCAGGGTGGAAAAGATAAAGATGGAGCAAGATTAAGTGCTTACACTTCTACCCTTGCTGCTGCATTTACTAAAAAGAAATTTACTTATACCTTAGGCTGGGATTATCTAAGTGGCAACAACGCCTTTTCAACATCCACTACCAATCACCGCTTCGATCCTTTATATGGCACGCCACATAAGTTCTGGGGTTATATGGATTATTTCTACAGTGGCACCGGTTCTCCCACAGGAGGATTAAGCGACCCATTTTTTAAAATTAAATACGGCAGTAAAAACAAAAGATTCAGTGCAGGTTTAGACTATCATTATTTCTCTCTTGCAAAAGATATGAAAGATATTAATGGCAATGCAATTGATAAATATCTCGGCAGTGAGTTTGACCTGATAACCAATTACAGTTTAAACAAGATCACTACAATTGAGTTTGGTTTTTGCAGCATGGCTGCTTCCAAAAGTATGGAGTATGCAAAAGGTATTACACCCGGCATTTCAAAACTAACCGGCTTATGGAGCTATGTAATGATAAACATCAAACCAGAATTTCTATTTAAATAAAATAAGAGCATCTTATTTAAATCAACCTTAAAATAATTTAATTATGTTATCAACAATAAACAATCAACCACTTCCCAAACTCAACATCTTTTCTTTTAAAGGTGTGCAGATGAAAACTTTTCACATCACCTGGTTTACTTTTTTCTGTTGCTTCTTTGCCTGGTTTGGTATGGCACCACTAATGAAAATTGCAAAAGAGCAATTGCATTTAACCAAAGATCAGATCGGTAACATCCAGATAGCATCTGTGTCTGCAACAATTATTGCCCGGTTATTAATTGGCAGGATGGTAGATAAATTTGGTCCACGCCTTGTGTATTGCTGGTTGCTGGTGTTGTGCGCTATTCCTGTTTTATTAATAGGCACCAGCAACACTTATACTTCCTTTCTTTTATTTCGTTTAGCCATTGGTGTAATTGGTGCATCATTTGTAATTACACAATTTCATACTTCTATAATGTTTGCACCAAATGTAAAAGGAACGGCCAATGCAACGGCTGGTGGTTTTGGTAATGCCGGCGGTGGAGCAGCCAATTTTTTTATGCCGATGATTGCATCTGGTTTTGTAGGTTTGGGTTTTTGTACCAAAGAAGATAGCTGGAGATATGCCATGATTGTACCGGGGATATTATTATTAGTATGTGCTTATTTGTATTATCGTTACACAAAAGATACACCGCAGGGAGATTATAAAGAAACCGGTTATACAACAGATGTAAAGAAAAATACTTTTCTTATTGCCATTAAAGATTACCGCACCTGGATTTTAACCATTGCCTATGCCGCATGCTTTGGTGTAGAAATTACAGTGGATAATTTTGCACCGCTGTTCTTTATGGATTCGTTTGGCGCAACATTAGCTGTAGCGGGTATGGCTGCTGGTATTTTTGGCTGGATAAATATTTTTGCCCGACCAATGGGTGGTATTGTTGCCGATAAAATTGGAAAAGTTTGGGGCTTTGATGGCAAAACAATGTTACTGTCTGTTTTATTATTGTTAGAAGGTATCGGCTTAATATGGTTTGCAAAATCAGGCAATATTGGTATGGCCATTTTTATGATGTTCTTTTTTGGTTTGAGTTTAAAAATGGCTAATGGCGCCACTTACAGCCTGGTACCTTTTATAAGTCCGATAGCAGTAGGCAGTGTTGCAGGTATTGTTGGTGCTGGCGGAAACATTGGTGCAATGCTTATTGCTTTTATGTTTAAAGCAAAAGCTATACATGCTACTAAAGAAGTAGTTGAAAATGGTGTTACCAAAACTAAAGACCTGATTGATTACACCGCAGCATTTACTTTATTAGGGTATATCATTTTAGGAATTGGTGTTGCCGTATTTATTTTTAGAACAGTTACCGCACAAAAGAGAGTAGATGTAAAAGATTTGAGTGCACTGCCTGCATAATAAAAAAATGGAAAAATAAATTGATGGCATTTGTTTTAAAAATAAAATATAATTAAAGCTGAATAAAGAAATAATGTACAAGAGTGTCTCGCCTTAGGCCAGACCAATGAAGATGATAGAAGTATAAAAGCTTGGTACAAAAAAATAAAAGATAAAAAATTTGATTTATTCCAAAAATATAAAAGAGGCTTTCTTAATCCCCCCTTCGGGGGGCGGGGGGGCCACTACCTGCTGCTACTGCGGCGTGGGCTGTGGCATTATAGTAACCAAAGATGCACATAACAGCATCACTGTTAAAGGTGATGAGAGCCATCCGGTAAATAAAGGCATGTTGTGCAGTAAAGGAATGAACCTGCATCATACCGTAAATGATAAAAGCGACAGGTTATTATTTCCTCAAATGCGGTACAATAAAAATATGCCTTTGCAAAGAGTGAGTTGGGATGCGGCATTGGAAAGAACTGCTGCAGTGTTTAAAACTTTCATTGAAAAATACGGGCCGGACAGTGTTGCTTTTTATGCAAGCGGACAATGCCTTACCGAAGAATATTATGTTGTAAACAAATTGATTAAAGGTTTTATTGGCAGTAATAATATTGATACTAACAGCCGCCTGTGCATGAGTAGTGCAGTGGTAGGTTACAAAATGAGTTTGGGTGAAGACAGTGTGCCGGTGAGTTATGATGATCTGGAATTGTGTGATACCATTTTTGTTGCCGGTGCAAACCCTGCATGGTGCCATCCTATTTTATGGAGAAGAGTGGAAGCGGCAAGAGAAAAAAATCCTGAGCTAAAAATTATTGTAAGCGACCCACGCAAAACACAAACCTGCTCTTTAGCAAATGTACATTTGCAATTAAATCCCGGTACAGATATTACATTGCATCATGCCATTGGCCGTTGCTTAATTGAAGAAGGAAAAATTGATTTTGATTTTATTAATGATAATACAAATGGTTTTGTACAATACAAAGAAACTGTTTTTGAAAGAACGGTGGAAGAAGCTGCAGTTATTTGTGGTGTTAGTGAAAATGATATTCGCTTAGCGGCTTTATACATTGGTAATGCTAAAGGTTTTATTACGATGTGGACGATGGGGTTGAATCAAAGTGTGGTGGGTACCAATAAAAATTTGTCGCTAATAAATTTAAATTTAATTACCGGGCAAATAGGAAAACCAGGCGCAGGGCCATTTTCATTAACTGGTCAGCCAAATGCAATGGGGGGCAGAGAAGTAGGCGGCTTAAGTAATTTATTACCTGCACACCGTGATTTATTAAATGAAACACACCGCAATGAGGTGGAAAAATTTTGGCAAATTCCGTTAGGCACAATCAAACCAACACCAGGGCAAACCGCTACCGAAATGTTTGATGCATTGAATGAAGGCAAACTAAAAGCCATCTGGATTTTATGTACCAATCCACTTATAAGTTTACCTGATGTACGTGTTGCAGAAGCAGGTTTGAAGAAAGCAAAATTTGTAGTGGTGCAGGATGTAAGCAATAAAGTAGAAACATTGCAATATGCCGATGTGGTTTTACCTGCTGCTTCGTGGACGGAGAAGGAAGGTACGATGACGAACGCAGCCCGTTACATTTCTTACTTAAATAAAATTACTGATGCACCCGGCGAAGCATTGCCCGATGCAGAAATCATTTGCCGCTTTGCAAAAAAAATGGGCTACCATGGTTTTGATTATAAAAAATTTGGAGAAATATATGCAGAGCATGCAGCATTAACAGCAGGAACAAACATTGACATCAGCGGATTGAGTTATGAAATTTTAAAAGAGAAGAGAGCGGTGCAATGGCCGTATAAGAAGACAATAGGCAATGAGCAAAAGGCAATGGGCAATGAGGAAAATTTTGGTACGCCAAGATTGTTTACTGATCATAAATTTTTTACTGCTGATAAAAAAGCCAACATACATTCTTTTAGCGATGAAAATAAATCGGAGGCGTTAAGCCCTGAACATCCGCTGATATTGACTACCGGCCGCATACGTGATCAATGGCATACGATGAGTAAAACGGGTAAAGTAAATAAACTCAATCAGCATATCAGCGAATCTTTTTTAGAAATCAATCCTGCGGATGCAGCTAAAAGAAAAATTAAAGACAATGATGTTATAGAAATATTTAACCAGCGGGGCAACGTTCGTGTTAAAGCAAAATTTAGTGAGGATATAAAAACCGGTGTTGTTTTTATGCCGATGCATTGGGGGAAAATTTTAAACAGTGATCTTAACAGGGCTAACAATCTTACCAACAATTTAATTGACCCAAAAAGCAAAGAACCCGATTTTAAATTTAGCGCCGTACAAGTGCAGTTGTACAAAAAAGCGAAACAAAAAATAATTGTGGTGGGTGCAGGCGCAGGCGCCTGTGGTTTTGTAAAAAGTTACCGTGCATTAAATACCGAAGATGATATTGAAGTTTTCAGCAAAGAAGATTTTCCTTTTTATAACAGGGTACTTCTTCCAGATTATATCAGCGGCGTGTTGCCCTGGCATAATTTAATAAAGATGAGTGATGATGAAGAGATAGACCACCGCATAACATTACACCGTGGTGTTAGTATAGAAAAAATTGACAAAGAAAATAAAATTGTTACTGACAGCAATGGTGTTACACACTTTTACGATGTATTGCTGTTAGCCACCGGCAGCAGGGCCTTCATGCTGAAAGATGTACCAAAACTTAACGGAATTTTTACCATGCGTAGTCGTAACGATGCGGATGATTTTAAAAATCATATTTCTGTTGCAAAAGAAAAAGTAATTATTGTTGGCGGTGGTTTGTTAGGCATTGAACTGGCAGCATCGCTGATTGAAGTGGGTATAAAAGTTACCATCATTCAACGTATCTCCCGTTTAATGGACAGGCAATTGGATCCATTGGGCAGCCAACTGTTGCATGAAGAATTAACCAGCAAGGGCATTGAGATTTTTTACAACGACGAGATAGACCGTTTTTTAGGAGAAAAAAATATTTCGGGTGTACGGTTAAAAAGTGGTTTACATATAAATTGCCAGGCATTGGTAATTGCTATTGGTACAGTACCCAATATTGAAGTGGCAAAATCTGCCGGCATTGATTGTAAACGGGGCGTTGCAGTAGATGAATATTTACGCACCAGCGAAAAAGATATTTACGCCATTGGCGAAATTGCAGAGTTTAAAGGATTTTTATATGGCATTACTGCCGCTGCAGAACAGCAGGCCGAAATTGTTGCCCGTTTTTTATGCGGCGATATTTCTAAATATTACAGCGGCAGTTTGCTGATGAATATTTTAAAAATGCATGGCACCGATTTGTGCTCGTTAGGCCTTGCTGAAATACCCAGCAACGACCCGGCTTATGAAGAAATTATTTTTATAGATAAAGCAAAGCGTTATTACAAAAAATGTATTGTTCATAATGACAAATTAGTAGGTGCTATTTTAATTGGTGATAAAAACGAATTTTTAGAATACAGAAATCTCATTGAAAATAAATTAGAGCTGAGTGAAAAACGCTTACAATTGTTACGCAGTGGCAAAGCCGCTGAACCCGTAATTGGTAAACTGGTATGCAGTTGCAACAATGTTGGCGAAGGCAATTTGATCAACAAAATTAAAGAAGGTTGTAAAGATCATGTACAATTATGCCAGCTTACCGGCGCAGGCATGGGTTGTGGCAGTTGCAGGCCAGAAGTAAAAGCAATTTTGGATGGTTATTTAAATGTGATTAAAAAAGAAGACGGGATTTTAGTAACTTAGAAAATATATTTTGAACTCTGCGGTGTGGCTACTATGGTGCTTCATTGGCAGAGTTTATCCTGAGCAACCAAGGGCTCCGTTCAACTATATTAATCCTATTGAGCAAAATGATGCAGCAGCAAATCATAAAACGAACTACTTCTAATGATAAAGATTTTCAGTGGCTGATTAAGCAACTGGACCATGAATTGTGGAATGAATTACAGGAAGACCAGGCTCAATATGACCAGTACAATAAAGTACCCGACCTGAATACTGTAGTGGTGGTTTATGTAAATGACCAACCTGCTGCAAGTGGTTGTTTTAAACAATACAATACTGACACGGTTGAAATAAAAAGAATGTTTGTGGTAAAAGAGCACCGTGGCAAAGGTCTGTCAAAAGATGTTTTGCTCG
>NZ_JANPCM010000185.1:0-8771 GCF_031430955.1 Ferruginibacter sp. | reverse complement strand
TTTTTAATAAATATAAATTTCACCGGCAAAAATTAGTGCTGCACAGGGCTTCTATGAAATTATACGCTGATCATCTTATCCATAAAAAAATAAACATTGAATACATCGATGCTGGAAATGAATTAAGTGATGTAAGATGTTTAATCGCAAAGCTCCACCAACAAGAAATTACTACTATTCATTTTGCGGATGTAGCAGATAACTGGTTGAAGAAAAGAATAGTTTCTTCCTGTAAAAAAAATAAAATAGCCCTCACAGAGTATAATACCCCCAATTTTTTAAATACATTACCTGATGTAAAAAGTTACTTCGATAAAAAGAAAACGTATTTTCAAACAGGATTTTATACAGAGCAGCGCAAAAAAAGAAATATTTTATTAAATGCTTCGGGTGGTCCCGAAGGCGGCCAATGGACTTATGATGCAGATAACCGTAAGAAATTTCCTGCAAAACAAAAAGTTCCACCAATAAATTTTGTGAACGAAAACAAGGCCGTTGAGGAAGCAAAATTATATGTGGCAAAAAACTTTACAGACAATTATGGCGCTATCGAAAAATTTATTTACCCAACAGATTTTGCCACTGCAGAAAAATGGCTGGATGATTTTTTTAAAGACCGCTTTGAAAAGTTTGGCCTTTATGAAGATGCAATTGTTGCTAAAGAACATTTTTTACATCATGCTGTAATCAGTCCCATGTTAAATATTGGATTGCTGGAACCCGGCCAGGTTGTTTCTAAAGCCATTACCGCAGCAGCAAAATATAATGTGCCCCTTAATTCGTTAGAAGGATTTATAAGGCAAATAATTGGCTGGCGAGAATTTATTCGTATTGTATATGAAAGAGAAGGAAGTAAACAGCGTACAAAAAATTACTGGGGGTTTAAACGCAAAATACCTGAAGCTTTTTGGAGGGGTGATACCGGTATTCTGCCCATTGATAATGTTATAAAAAAAGTTTTGCAAACGGGTTATTGTCATCACATAGAAAGATTGATGGTAATGGGAAATTTTATGCTGCTTTGTGAGTTTGATCCTGATGAAGTTTATAGATGGTTTATGGAATTATTTATTGATTCATACGATTGGGTAATGGTACCCAATGTATATGGGATGACACAATTTGCAGATGGTGGTTTAATGACGACGAAGCCCTACATCAGCGGCAGTAATTATCTATTAAAAATGAGCGATTATGAAAAGGGTGAATGGACAACAGTATGGGATGGTTTATTCTGGCGCTTTATGCATGTGCACCGGAATTTTTTTTTAAGTAACCCAAGGTTGGGCATGCTGATAAAAACATTTGATAAGATGGCGGTAGAAAAACAACAGGCGCATCTTGATAAAGCAGAAAAATATTTAAACAGCCTGTGACAAAAAAGAAACCCTGGAACAGGATAAACCTCCCCGTATACAGCATTAGCAGTAAAGCAGGTGATAAATACAATATGAATATTTGCACTTATGTTTCTGCAGTAAGTATGCAACCAAAAAGAATGATGGTGGCTGTTTATGAAAATACAAAAACGCTGGGGATTATAAATAGCTATCCGCATTTTGTTTTGCAAATACTTGCGGCACCCCAATACCGGCTGGTGGATTTATTGGGAAAGAAAAGTGGAAATACCATTGATAAAATAAGCAGGCTGGAAAAAAGAAACCTGTTAACCGAATGGAATGGATTTAAAGTTTTGAAAAATGCATTGGCCGTAATGGAATTAAAAACAATTGATACCATATACGGAGGCGACCATAAATTATTTGTATGTGATGTAGTGGCCTATAAAAATTTAAATGATGGTACTGCCTTAACGTTAGATGATTTAAGAAAACATCAGTTAATCCGCATTTAGTGAAACAAAAAAAGAAAGCTGATTTGCCCCAAAAGATTTGTATTACCTGTAACCGGCCTTTTACCTGGCGTAAAAAATGGGAAAAAGTTTGGAAAGAAATAAAATACTGCAGCGACAGGTGCAGAAAAAATAAATAACTGATGAAGGCAATTATTTTAAAAGACAAAGATATTGACCGCATTATTGAAATGGCATGGGAAGACCGTACCAGTTTTGAAGCCATAGAAATACAATTTGGTTTAAAAGAAAAGGAAGTAATCAAATTAATGCGAAAGGAAATGAAAAGTTCCAGTTTTAAAATGTGGCGCAAGCGGACCAATGGCAGGGTTACCAAACATGCAGCCCTCCGCAGCAATGGGGTAAACCGGTTTAAATGTACTATGCAAAAAACCATCACCCACAATAAAATATCTAAAAGATAAAATGAATTTTTCTACCAGTTATAAAAAAATAATTGAAACCCTGAAAAATATTAATCCGGATAAATATGCCGCCACAAGAAATTTTATTGACGGGGCGGTAACTTATTTATCGCCTTATATTTCAAGAGGGGTAATTAGTTTGCCACAGGTAAAAGCACAGATTTTAAAAACACATCAGGCTTACCAGGCAGTAAAACTATTACAGGAGCTGGCATGGAGAGAATACTGGCAAAGGGTTTGGCAAAATGCAGGCGATAAAATATTTACTGATTTAAAACAGGAGCAAACAGCTATAGCCCATCACCAAATGATAGCGGCTGTTGAAAATGCTGGTACCGGAATTATTGCTATTGATAAAAGTATTGAATTGCTCTGCAGTACCGGTTATATGCACAATCATTTCAGGATGTATGTTGCATCAATTACATGCAATATAGGCAGGGCACATTGGTTACAGCCTTCTCAATGGATGTACTATCATTTGTTAGATGGAGATTTAGCAAGTAACAGTTTAAGCTGGCAATGGGTAGCCGCAACCTTCTCCTCAAAAAAATATTATTGCAACCAGGAAAATATAAATAAGTACAGCAAAAGTTATCAGCAAAATACTTTTTTAGATACTTCTTATGAAAAACTTGAAACAATAGAAATACCTGAAGCGCTAAGGGAAAAAAATAATTTTTTCGCTAAAACGGAACTGCCAGAAATAATAATACCCGTTTTAAACAGCAGTAGGCCAACGCTTGTTTACAACTCTTATAACCTGGATCCCTTATGGCATGCTGGTGAAGATGTAAACAGGATTTTATTATTGGAACCTTCCCACTTTAAAAAATTTCCGGTTAGTGATAAAGTGCTGCAATTTGTAACAGACTTAGCAAAAAATATTACCGGCATCCAAATTTTTGTTGGCGAATTTGATGAGCTGGCAGCAATAATTAAAGAAGAAAAAATAATTTTTAAATTGCACCCAGCCTTTTTACATTACTATGGTACAGCAGAAGAATATGAAACTTTATTTCCGCAGGTTACGGGTTATTATTCTTCCTTTTCTGCATACTGGAAAAAATGCGAAAAATATTTGTAATGCTATCAGCATTTATAAATCAGCCTATCTTTACAAAAAAATACATGGAGAAAAAAGCCAGTCAATCAATTGTGGTAATGACGGAATTGGTACTGCCCAACGATACCAATAATTTTGGAAATTTAATGGGTGGCAGGTTAATGTACTGGATGGACATTGCCGCAGCATTAGCTGCAATGAAACATTGCAGTGCACCAGTGGTAACAGCATCTGTTGATAATATTTCTTTTGAAAGCCCTATTAAAATTGGTAACGTGGTACATATAGAAGCAAAAGTTACCCGATCGTTTAACAGCAGCATGGAAGTGCATATGAACGTGTGGGGGGAAGATGCCATTCAGCAATATAAATATAAAAGTAACGAAGCGTATTACACTTTTGTTTCTTTAGATCCTAATGGCAAGCCACGAAAAGTAAATCAACTTATTCCCGAAACTGAAGAAGAAAAAAAATTGTATGAAGGTGCATTAAGAAGAAGGCAATTACGTTTGGTATTGGGCGGAAAAATGAAGGCAGAAGATGCGGATGAATTAAAAGCTTTGTTTACAAAAGAATAATTTATTTATCAATAGCATTCATTAAATGATGTTTACCTTTAAGCATAAATTTTTTGCTTTGTTCAATGGCATCCATTACAACAGCTAAAATATTTTCGGTGGTATCGTTGTAATCAATTTGCAATGGTTCCTTAAAAGTTACCGACAATAAAGAGCCTTTCTTTTTAAATTTCAATCCCTTTTTATTAAATGCCCGCCAGTACCCATTTATAACAACAGGTATAACTATTGGCTGGTGCTGTTTAATAATAAAAGCAGTTCCTTTTCTGCCGGGTGCAAAAGGCTTTGTAGTACCCTGAGGAAAAGTTATTACCCAGTTTTTTTGTAAGGCGCTTTCTATTTTCCGTGTGTCGGACGCATCAAGGCCCCGCCTGACTTCCTGCCCGTTTGCACGCCATGTACGTTTAACCGTTATAGCACCTGCCAGGCTAAATAATTTACTTAGCCAATCGCTTTTCATGGTTTCTTCTGCTGCAACATATTTAACTCTTGTAAAAGGCCACAGCAAATAATAAGGGATACCAAGTTTACTTTTTTTACGCCAGCTTACTGCACAAAAAATGTGTAAAAAAGTAATTACATCTGCAAAATAAGTTTGGTGATTGCTAACAAATAATACATTTTGCTTAGGGAGGTGCTGCAGATTTTCCATGCCTTTAATTTCGAGGCGGTTAATTATATTTAATCCGGGGTAAGAAAATAATCCTACTATGGCATACACTGCACCTTTAATAATTCTTGATTCTTTTAAATTAGCAAGCCATCTTTTCATAAAACAAAATTATTCCCGATAACAATGTAATTTATAAATGTGTTTCAAATATAAAATTGTCATTTGTAAAATCAATCACAGTATGAAGTTAATATATTTGCAGTTATGCAACTTGCAACTGTAATTTTTGATATGGATGGATTGCTGATTGATTCGGAACCAATTTGGGATGAGGCGGCTACAGAAATATTTATGCGTTATGGAATAAAGTTAACAGCTCAACAATATGCTACTACAACTGGTTTGCGTACAAAAGAGTTTATCAGCTGGTGGTTTAGTTATTTTAAAATTCCGCTGAGAGATGCTGATCTTATTGAAAAAGAGATTACGGAAAAAGTTATTGAATTGGTTTTAAAAAAAGGAAAGCCTATGCCGGGCTTATCACATATTTTTAATTTTTTTATTGAAAGGAATTTTAAAATTGGACTGGCTTCTTCATCTCCTTTAAACTTAATTAATGTTGCCATTGACTTATTACAAATCCGAAATCATTTGCATGCCATTTCATCTGCTGCCTGCCTTCAATATGGTAAACCACATCCCGAAGTTTATTTAAACTGTGCAAAGGAACTTAACTCGGTACCTGCAGAATGTATTTGTTTTGAAGATTCATTTAATGGAATTATTGCAGCAAAAGCTGCCAGGATGAAGTGTGTAGTTGTGCCTGCTCCCAGCAGCGCTAAAGAACTAAAATGGAACGCAGCTGACCTTAAAATATCTTCTCTTCAAAATTTTAACCAATTATTGTTACAATCTCTCCAATAATTATACTGGTTTATGAGCGATAATTCTGATTTTAAGAAAAGTTGTTAACAGGCTTTTCAACTAAAAACTAAGTACATATATGTTTTTGTAAAAAACAGAATGAAATTTATACAATTTTAAGTTAAAGTTATTACCTTTAGTTTTGTACTACCTGAACTGCACTGCTTAATTCCCGAGACTAGTCTATCCAGGTGTATGCAATGTACACAAACAAACTAAAACATTTTTTATGCAAAAAACAACTACACTAAAAGACTTTAAAGTGTTTTTGCTCAAAGCGTTTCTTTCGATTCTGGTTTTGAGCATTTCTTTTAAAGCCTCTTTTGGGCAGGAGGGGGCATTATCAAAACCCGCCAGTGCCAAAAAAGGCTTTCCTACAGAGCGACCGGCAGTTCCGGCAAATCAAAAAGCAGTTGTGCAGGAAAGACCTGCATCAAAAAGGCTACCTGCTACTGCTGCATCAATGGGGCCGGTTGAGGCTTCAGATGTCCCGGAAATTAATAAACAAATTGCAGAGAAATTTGCCAATAATCCCGGATTAACTCAAAGGATTCAGGCAACCAGTTCTACCCCAGTTCCAAATGGTTTAACTGATGTTTGTACTTTTAGTGGCTCATTAGCTTCAACAGATTTAACTTTAACCAACGGTCGTTTTTTCCGTGATGGTGTAGCTTCTGTTTGCGGTTCTTCTAAGGTATGCCCGGGGCCGTTTGGTACCGGCCCATATTATTATGACACATATACTTTTACCAACCAAACTTGTGCAAGCCAGTGTGTAACTGTAAGATACAGTGCTAATGGAACAACAGGAGATGTTTTTTCTGTTGCTTATTTAGGCAGTTTTAACCCTGCTAATTTGTGTACAAATTATATTGCAGATGGTGGTTTAAGTTCACTTGTAGGATCTGGTGCGGTAACCTACAATTTTACTCTTGCAGCAAATGCTACAGTAGTAATTGTGGTTAATGGCGCACAAGTAGCTACAGCATGCGATAGTTACAGTTTAGTTGTTAGTGGTATTAATTGTACTCCACCACCATCATGCACTCCTCCAACATCATCTGTTTTAAGTCAGGCTCAAATAGCCGGTCCGCCGGTAAATCTTATAAATGAGCAGTTTGATGGTGCTATACCTCCTGCTGGTTGGAATGTTCAAAACCTAAGCAACCCAGTTGGTTTGACAGGGTGGGCTCAAACAAATTCTACAGTTTTTCCGCCCCAGAGTGGAGCTGGAAAAATTTCTGCTAATTTTAATAACACTTCCGGTACAGGTACAATCAGTAACTGGTTATTTGCACCAACTACCACTTTAAAGAATGGAGACAGGTTTTCTTTCTATACCAGAACAACTACTGGCACATTTCCTGACAGATTACAGTTAAGAATGAGTACAAGCGGTGCCAGTGTAAATGTTGGGAATAATGAAACAACTGTTGGTGATTTTGCCACATTGTTATTAGATATCAATCCTAATTTAACAGGTACTGGATACCCTACTGCATGGACACAGTTTAATGTTACCATGTCTGGTTTGCCGGCAGCCGGTATTTCCGGCCGTTTAGCATTCAGGTATTTTGTAACTGGCGGTGGCCCTGCGGGTGCTAACTCTGATTTTATTGGTATTGATAATGCAGTTTATACCAGTTTTACTCAGATAGATCCAACTACATGTACTGGTTCTACGGCTAATTTAAAAATTGATATTACAGGAGGAAGCTCCCCTACTTACAAAGTAGTTATTGGCGCTGCTCCTGCAACTCCAGGTTATCCGAGAACAATTACAGGTTATGTAAGTGGTGCTAATATACCTGTTACTCCTGCTGTAACTACAACTTACAATTTAGTTTCTGTAGTTGCCGAAGACAATTGTACTTGCGTGGGTACTGGTAATACCGGTACTCCAACAATAGTAGTTTCGCCAACCACTGTTGCACCCATTACTATTAGTGCGGCTCCTGCAGGCGCACTTTGTGCAGGTGATCCTACTTTACTAACGGTTATAGGAGCTCCAACTTCGGGTATTGCTACAACAACATCAGGTCCAATTACGGTAGTAATACCTGATAATAACCCTGCTGGTGTATCCACTGCATTAACTGTTTCCGGCATTCCTGCAACAGCAATTGGAACTGGCGCAAGCGTAAATTTCAATATTACACATACCTGGGATGGAGATGTAGTATTATTCTTAAAAGCACCAAATAATCAGGTCCTGAACCTTGTAAATCAAAGAGGAAGTACAGGTGATAATTTTACCAATACAACTATAAGTTCTACAGGAACTACTTCACTGGCTCCGCCAAGTGCTGCACCTTTTACAGGAACGTTTGCTCCTGATGGGAATTTAGCGGCACCTGCACCAACCGGCTTTACACCCACCACTGCATCATTTACTGCACTATATAATACTACAACATTAAATGGTTCGTGGTTATTTGCAGCAAGAGATGTTGCCGGTGGAGACGTAGGTACTATTACAAGCTGGGGAATAACTATAAATTACAATGTACCTGCAGGTCCTCCGGTTGGATATACTTTCTTATGGAGTCCGGCTGCTGGTTTAAGTTCAACAACAAATAATCCCGTTGCGGCTTCTCCAATGGCTACCACAACTTATACAGTAATGGGTACGGCGCCCAATGGTTGTCAAACTACCGGGGCTATTACTATTAATGTTAACCAATTGCCAGCTGTAAACACACCACCTTCAAACATTACGGTCTGTGCTTTAAGCAACGCTACTTTTAGTATTGTAGGTTCTGGTGCAGGCATTACTTACCGGTGGCAGGTAAGTACTAACGGTGGCGGTCTTTATACTAACATTAGTAATGGTGCACAATATTCTGGCGTAACAACTAATACACTAACAGTAATAGCTGTACCATCTTCTTTTAACGGTTACCGCTACCGTTGTGTAGTTAGTGGTATTTGCCCTCCTTCTGCTAACTCAACTGGAGCTATATTAACTGTTAATGATCTGCCAGTAATTGCGATTACTCCGGGTACACCTGTTTGTGGTGGAATTGCCGGCACGAATGGCACTTTATTAACTGCAGGTTCTTTTGCACCACCAATACCTGGCACAGCTACTTTTAATTCAGGAACAATTAGTGTTGCTGTACCAGATAATACTGCGGCAGGTGTGAGTACTAATTTAAATGTTACAGGTATCCCTGCCAATGCTACAATTACTGGGGTAAGGGTAACATTAAATATGCCGCATACTTATTGTGGTGATATGTTATTCAATCTTAAAGCTCCAAACAATTCAATTTTAGCTTTAGATAAATATTTAGGTGGTACAGGTAACCAG
>NZ_JANPCM010000184.1:0-4065 GCF_031430955.1 Ferruginibacter sp. | reverse complement strand
AAGTTTCCCTAACTTTAGTAAAAGAAAAAAAATGAAATCGTACGATACCGTAACAGAAGCATTAAAAGATTTAAAAGCCACTGGCTATACTGTTGATTTTAATATTGCTTTCGATAAAATAATTTGTTCCGATAATAAAATTTGCCTCAACCCACATGAGTTTGAAATAGTAGAAGTGCATCGTTTTGAAGGCGACACTAACCCCAGTGACGAAGATGTGGTGTATGCGATTGCATCGAAAGATGGAAAAGTAAAAGGTACTATGAGCAGCGCTTATGGTATGTATGCTGAAACTGTTTCTACAGATATGTTAAAAAAACTTTCGATGCACAAATAATTTTTTTTATGGGTCAGACGGTTCTGAACCGTCTGACCCCATAAAAACTAAAACATTTCCAAAACATAAAACTGATTGCTTATGCCTTTGGCCTTTAACCGGAGAAATTTTATTAAATCAACTGCACTTACAGGTGCCGCACTTACACTAAACAATTCTATCAAAGCTTTTTCTTCTGTAAAAAAAGAAAAAGTACGCATTGGTATAATAGGCGTTGGTTTGCGTTCGCATGAGCACATGGGTAATTTTTTACAAAGAGAAGATGTAGAAATAACCGCTATTGCCGATCCGCAGCAAAGAAGTATTGATGAAGCGCTAAAAGTTTTCAAAGAATACAATCGTCCGGTACCTGCTATTTATAAAAATGGTAATTACGATTATAAAAAATTATTGCAAAGAGATGATGTGGATGCCGTAATGATTTGCAGCCCGTGGGAATGGCACAGCATACAAGCCATTGATGCTATGAATGCCGGAAAAATTGTCGGTGCCGAAGTTTGCGGCGCTGTAAAACTGCAGGAGTGCTGGGATGTAGTTAACGCATCAGAAAAAACCAAAATCCCGGTGATGATGATGGAAAATGTTTGTTACCGCCGTGATGTAATGGCGGTATTAAATATGGTGAGGTTGGGAATGTTTGGTGAAATATTGCACGGGCAGGGCGGGTACGAACATGATTTACGTGGTGTACTATTTAATGATGGTGTAACTGCTTACAACAGCGGCGTGGAGTTTGGTAAAAATGCTTACAGCGAAGCACAGTGGCGTACCGAACATAATTTAAAACGTAACGTCGAGCTGTACCCCACACACGGCCTTGGCCCCGTTGCCGTAATGATGGATATTAACAAGGGCAACCGCATGACAAAATTATCTTCCATCGCCTCAAAAGCAAGGGGCTTGCGTAAATATATTGTGGAGCATCCTAAAGGTGGCGCCAACCACCCCAATGCAAAATTAAATTTTAAATGCGGCGATATTGTAAACACACAAATACAATGTGCCAATGGCGAAACTATTTTATTAACGCATGATGTATCTTCTCCACGGCCGTATAATTTAGGTTTTCGGGTGCAGGGCACAGAAGGTTTGTGGCAGGACTTTGGCAGCGGCGGCAATAAACAGGGCTTTATTTATTTTCAAAAAGAAATGCAGCATAATCATAAATGGGATAATACCGAAAAATGGTTAACCGATCATGATCATCCTCTGTGGAAAAAATATGGCGCCAGTGCCGAAGGTGCAGGCCATGGCGGGATGGATTTTTTTGTGGATCATGCTTTTATTGAATGTATAAAACGTGGCGCAGAATTTCCTTTAGACGTGTATGATTATGCAAGCTGGTATGCAATTACCCCATTAAGTGAAAAGAGTATTATAGAAGGCGGGCAGGTGCAAAATATTCCAGATTTTACAAGAGGGAAATGGAAAACGAAGAAGCAGATTTTTGCGATGAATGATGAGTATTAACCCCTATCCCCTAAAGGGGGAAATGGAGAAGATTTAAGCGAAGAAGCCCATATCTCCTAAAGGTTGAAATGGAGAAGAACTTTTCGAAGATTGAAAAGATAATGAATTTGTGTATGGCTCCGTAGGAGCTTAAGGTGGGTAGAAAAAATAATGTATGTTTTTCATCGCCCTGTAAGGACGAAAGGTGCTTTGTACAAAACATAATGAGTAAAACATGATTAAAGCTCAGTAAAGAGTATATCGTACAAGAGTGTCTCGCCTTAGGCCAGACCAATGAAGTCACATAAAATTACCAATGCCCGGTTCAAAAAAAATATTTAATGATCAACAGAAGAAAATTTTTAAAACTATCCGCAATAACTGCACCACTCATTGCGGCAAAAAAGTCAATTGCTAACGGCCTGGAGGGGACGACAAAACCCATTGTAGTTTCCACATGGGATAGTGGCATGGCCGTAAATGCAGCAGCCTGGAAAATATTAGCTTCAAAAGGCCGGGCATTGGATGCTGTAGAAGCCGGTGCAATATTTATGGAAAACGAAATGAACTGTTGTGTAGGTTTAGGCGGCTACCCCGACAGAGATGGCATTGTAACATTAGACAGTTGCATAATGGACGAACATGCCAACTGTGGTGCAGTAGCTGGTTTGGAAAGAATAAAACACCCGGTTTCAGTAGCCAGGAAAGTGATGGAAAATACACCGCATGTAATTTTAGTGGGTGCAGGCGCACAGCAATTTGCAGTAGAGAATGGCTTTGTTTTGGAAAGTACCGAACTATCTGCTGATGCAAAAAAAGCTTATGCTGAATGGTTGAAAAAAAGTGAATATAAACCGGTTATTAATATTGAAAACAAAAAAGCTAACGGTCCGTTTGCGCCAAACTTTTTTGATGATGGCACTCCCAATCATGATACGATGGGATTGGTGGCGATGGATGCCAACAATAATTTAAGCGGCGCAGTTACTACCAGCGGCATGGCTTTTAAATTGCATGGCCGTGTAGGAGATTCACCCATTATTGGTGCCGGGCTTTTTGTTGATAATGAAATTGGTGCTGCTACCAGCAGCGGTACCGGCGAAGAAGTGATTCGTATTTGCGGAACACATTTGGTAGTGGAATTTATGCGGCAGGGATTGAGCCCCGAAATGGCCTGCAAAAAAGCTGTGGAAAGAATTGTAAAAAGAGATAGAAAAAAAGCAAAAGAATTGCAGGTGGGCTTTTTAGCCCTAAACAAAAAAGGGCAATACGGTGCTTATGCCATTCAAAAAGGTTTTGTATTTAGTGTAAAAAGCGGTTTTGAAAATAAGATTTATGAGTCGAAATTTCTCATACGCTAAAGCCTGAAAAGGACTTTATACTTCAAACCTTAAAGTTTTATAATGACACAAATCTTTCCTGAATTTAAAAGTGCAAAAGCTCCTTTAGGAGTTTGGAGTTTAGAAATAATTGCCTTCAACATTGAAAGTTGTGTACTTGCGCAGGCTTCAGGCGCCACACGTATTGAACTTTGCGATAACCCCGGCGATGGTGGTACCACACCGTCTTACGGTTTTATAAAAGCTGCAAGAGAAAAATTGCAGATAGAATTATATGCGATGATTCGGCCACGTGGCGGCGATTTTTTTTATAATGATGATGAATTTGAAATTATGAAAACCGATGTGCTGATGCATAAACAACTTGGTTGCGATGGTGTGGTAATTGGTATGTTAAACAAAGATGGCAGTGTAGATACTGAACGTTGTAAACAATTGGTACAACTGGCTTACCCGATGGGAGTAACTTTTCAAAGAGCATTCGACAGAGTGAATGATCCTTTTAAAGCCTTGGAAGATATTATTGCAATTGGTTGCGAAAGAATTTTAACCAGCGGCCTTGTGCCCAATTGTCTTGACGGAGCCCCTTTAATTGCACAATTAATTAAACAGGCCGATGAAAGAATTATCGTAATGCCCGGCAGCGGTTTAAGATCAACCAATGTAATTGAAGTGGCAAAAATTACCGGCGCAACAGAATTTCATACTTCTGCCAGGGTTTTTGTGGATACACAAATGAATTTTGTTGCAGATGCCATGCAGGAAGATTTACAAAAAGTAATGGTGGATGGGGAAGAAGTGAAAAAGATTAGGGAACTGCTAAAAAACCATCATTCCGGGTGAGTCACCCCGAATGATGCAACATTTTGATTAAAAACCGTGTCTTATAGTAAAATTTTATGGTTACTTTAAGCATCTTACCGTATTAATACAAAAATG
>NZ_JANPCM010000183.1:0-5421 GCF_031430955.1 Ferruginibacter sp. | reverse complement strand
CTGATGTAGTGATTACGAAAAGTAAATTTTTTTAAAATTCGATATCATATAAATACAGAACTGGTTGATCATTTAAAAGATTGATTATTTTTTAACCTGTATTATTATGCATAATAATATACTATTGCCACGGGCTTTAATTATACCTCCAATTGATATAGCAGATTTACTGTTGTTATTAATGCATGCTGCTGCAAAATTATTTATGCAAAAAGCCATCTCCTTTTCTAAAAAGGTATTTTCATTTATTTACTTTAATTCGGGATAACAAATAAAATTACTTTTTTCAAATTTTTAAACTTTAAACTTTATATTATGACAAAACATTTCATAAAAAAAATTCTATTTTCTTTTGTGTTAATCCTACTAACAGGTTTTGCAACTGCTCAGCAATTTGAGCCATTGCCAGTAGTAGAAAACCCCAAAGAATCTGCAGTAAGATTAACACCTGAACAGCAGGCGAAATTGCAAAAACTGAATGCAGCAACTCCTGTAATTACGAATAAAGACAGGGGTATCGCTGCTCCAACTGTTGCTGCTGCCAATGTACTAATCAATAACAACGTCGGTGCCGCTACCACCTCACGGTTTACACAAAGCGAAACCAGTATGCTGGCTTTTGGTAATACTGTTGTTTCCAGCTTTAATGATGCCGGTTCTTTTCAACCGGGAACCAATCATTTTACCGGATGGTCCTATTCCAATGATGGTGGTGAAACTTTTACAGATGGGGGATCATTACCTAACAGTGCCATTGGCGATGCTGGAGATCCGGTATTAGCCAGAAATAATACAACAGGCAGAATTTATTTATCCACCCTTGGATTTAATAGTCCCAGTACCATACAAATGTTTAGATCGGATGATAACGCTGTTACCTGGCAAGCCCCGGTAAATGCCACACCGGGTGGTACAACCGAAGATAAGCAATGGCTTACGGTAGATAATTTTGCAGGCGGCGGAAACGGTAATGTATATCTATTATCCCGCCGTTTTGCTGGTACCCAGGGTATTTACTTTTTTCGATCAACAGACAACGGTTCCACTTTTACACCTAATGGAGGAACACTAATTGTTGCAAATTCACAAGGTGCCTTTATTGAAGTAGGACCCGATCATTCTATTTATGCATTCTGGTATGCAGGTGCAACCATTCAAATGCGTAAATCAACCGATCAGGGAGCTACTTTTGGGGCAGCCGTAACAGTTGCAGCTGGCCTTGTTGGCGGGGTTAATGGCGATTTAGCTTTAACCGGAATGAGGCAGGGTACTGCAACATTCAACGCCTTTCGTAGCAGTGAGTTTCCGCATGCTGCAGTTAACCCGGTTAGCGGGCATGTGTATGTAACTTTCGCCAATAATCCTGCAGGGTCAGATAAGGCAGATATATTTTTTGTTTCTTCGTCTAATGGTGGTGCAACTTGGAGTGCAGCTGCCAGGGTAAATGATGATGCTACTACAACAGATCAATGGCAGCCAACCATTGCCGTTACACCCGACGGTTTAAACCTGGGTATATTTTATTACAGCCGTCAGGAAGATCCGGGGGCAAATAATTTATTTAAATACTATGGCCGTACGGCAAGTATTTCCGGCGCCGTAGTTACATTTGGTACCAGTTCCCCCATCAGCGATGTAGCTTCCCTTCCGGAATTTGGAAGAGACGCTGTAATAAATGCCACTTACATGGGAGATTATAACCAGGCGGTGGGTACTGCTACAGGATTTTCTGTAATTTGGTCGGATAACCGTGATGATTTACCCGGAGGTGCAGGAAGAAAAGATCCGAATGTATATTTTGCAAGCATACCCTTTACTGGTGCTCCGCCGGTTTCTTCTCTGATATTTACTTCGGCAGCCTTAAGTGGTGGTAATGGCAATGGTGTTATTGATATTAACGAATGCAACGAAGTTAATGTAACCATCAGTAATGTTGGCGGCGCAGCGGCTACAGGTATTTCTGGCACTCTTACTACCAGCACACCGGGGGTTGTAATAACACAGGGAAGCTCTGCTTATCCTGACATTGCCGCCGGCGGATCAGCAACTAACTCCACCGCATTCAGGGTGAGTACTACTGCTGCTTTTGTATGTGGTACCAATGTGCAGCTAACCCTTACCGCAAATTATAGTGACGGTATCCGAACTTTTAATTTCAGTTTACAATCGGGTATAGTTGGGCCATTATCATCATTCAGTAATAATACCTCCACACCATTACCGGATGTTGCAACAACCAATATACCCATCACTGTTGCAGGCTTTGCAGGCAGTGTGGGTAAAGTAACTTTATCTCTGCATCTTACCCATACGTTTGACGCTGATCTTAATATTTCATTGATCAGCCCCGATGGAACAATTATTGATCTTTCTTCGGGTAATGGTGGTGGTGGAGATAATTACGGTACCTCATGTGCGGCACGTACTATTTTTGATGATAATGCTGCAACATCTATAACTGCAGGTATTGCACCTTTTGCTGGTACATTTAAACCAGAAGGATCACTTGCAGCTTTTAACGGTAAATCGGGTGTGCAGGTAAATGGAAACTGGACGTTGAGGATTACCGATGCAGCCGCCTTAGACTTTGGCACTTTCTTCTGTGCAACCTTAGCCTTATCTACACTTGAATGCACCAGCGGTGCAACAACTGCAGTAACTGTTGCCCCGGCAACACAGCAATACAGCGATAAGGTAACCTTTACGGCTACATTAAATCCTTACGATTGCGGAATTAATTCTTTTGCTGCAACAATGGTTACTTTTAAAGTTGGCACACAGGAATTATTACCTGCTGTTCCTTTAATAAATATTGCAGGCGTGTGGACAGCAACAGCAGAACGTTCACTACTTGAAAGTCCTACACAACCATCAAATGGTCAAATGGCTCCGGGAGTACACACTGTTACTGCGGTATTCAGTGATCTTCCTTCAGGATTTGTGGTTTCTAATCCCACAACCAGCCTTACCATAACCTGCGAAGATGCTGATGTTACTAATAACGGTCAGCAGTATTTTGCTGTTAATCCCAACAATAATACAGGTACAGTGGTATTATCTGCTTACGTACCCGACAGGAATGATGGCGCCGATACCAGAGGCGATATCAGGAATGCCAGGGCAACATTTAAAGATGGGGCCAGTTTTGCAACAGGAACTGTATTGTCAACACCCAACATTCCTGTTGGGTTGGTAAATCCCGGTAATATTCAGGAAGGATTTGTATCAACCAGTTTTGATTATACCCTAACATCGGGTGATATCAGCGCAGGCGGGGTTGTTTACCAGGTGTGGACAGGCTTGAGCAATTATTACTGCGGTATAACTGATGAACCAACTATTATTACATTAGGTTTACCAGGCAATGATTTTGTAACCGGAGGTGGCCATATGGTAATGCAAAACTCTGCTGGCACTTACGCAGGCACAGCAGATAAAAAGATGAATTTTGGCTTTGTATTTAAATGGAACCCCAGTGGTAAAAACCTGCAGGGAAAAGCAAATGTTATTTACAGGAAAATGGAAGGTGGTGTATTGTACAATTATCAAATTAAGAGCAATGCCATCAATTCGCTTGTGGTGCAAAATGTAGATAATAACGGCAATCCTGCAACAGGAAATAATATTACTTTCAGAAAAGCGATTATCAGTACAAAAGCTAATTTGAAAAGATTAAATCCTGATGGCACCACACTGGACCTTGGTGGTGGATATACCTTTACTATGACGGCATGGGAATCTACCACTGTAAACAATGGATCTTTAGACAGGATAAGTGTACAGTTAGCCGGTAGTGGCAGTACAGGTTTATTATTCTCCAGCAACTGGACTGCGGGTAATACTTTAGCACAAACACTCAACGGAGGAAAAATACAAGTACGCAACTCGTCAGCTCCAACCGCACCAAGTATTTTAACTGCACCAATTATTACAAAGCTGGGCACAACTGAAAATGTTGAGGCAAAAGCATTTAGCATAAAAGCATGGCCTAACCCGGCTGAACAATATTTTACGCTGCAGGTTACAGGCAAAAATGCAGAAAATGTGGTAATAAGGGTTGTAGATGTATATGGTAAACAGGTTTATGCTACTGCAGGTACAGCAAACCGTAACTATCGGTTTGGAGATAGGTTTACAGCAGGCATTTATCTTGTTGAAGTAACACAGGGAGATAAGCACTACACGCTTAAGATGGTTAAAAAATAACCATTAACCAAAATCTTATAACCTGTAAATAAATAAGGTTTAAAAAAAACCGGTTGTCCAAAATGGCAGCCGGTTTTTTATTGATATTTTTTGAGGACTGCATAACAGCTGTTTGATGAATTTGTTTTGGTAATGGCATTTTGCAACCCAAATAAGAAAGGGGCAAAGTAAACCATGCTTTAAATAATTATGATAAAAAAAATAAAATGATATGCCCAACAAAAAAATATGATAAATCTTTTATTTTTTGGTGAATTGGCATGATTTTATAAATCTATTAATTAAGATAGCAGTTAGATACCTGAATAAATAAAGAAATAGACCTGGTAAAAGGGCAAAAATTGAACTTGGGGAAATTGTTATTGAAATAATAGGGGAAATTCTTACCGCTATTGAGTAATTTTTTCACTTTAATTGTACAGTTATGAAATTCTTATTTTTTTTATTGTTTCCGGTTTTTGCAAATGCTCAATCAAAACCATTACAATACCAATGGAGAAAAATCTCCGGGCCTTCGCAATATAAAATTGTATCACCAAATTCCTCCGCCACAAAAGTTACTAATCTTGTTGCAGGTAAATATTTGTTTGAATTAAAAGTAACCAACAGTAAAAATCTATCTGCAAGAGATACTATGGTATTAACTGTAAACCCGCCACTAAATAAAACATTGGCTAAAAATGTAACTGCTACTGCGATTGTGAAATCTTCTTATTAAAATATTTCTACCCCTTTTTCTCCAATTAATTTGTATTGAATAAATACAATTGCGTTTGCATTTATAGCGCTTAATACTATGGTGAATATTTAATTTTCTCTTATCATTATAGATTGTATGCTAATTGCTTTGGATGCTGCTAATTGAATATCTTTATTGCAACAAAAAATGGATACGCTAACACATATTGCCCTGGGCGCCTGCATGGGTGAAGCCTTTGCAGGAAAAACTGTAGGAAAAAAAGCAATGCTGTGGGGTGTACTTGCGCAAAGTGTGCCTGATATAGATTTTATTACAGCATTTTGGTTAGATACTTCAAGTAATTTATTGGCTCACCGTGGATTTACACATTCTATTTTGTTTGCAGTAATTGTTTCGGTGCTAATGGCTGTGCTGGCAGAACGATGGCACCGGCCGCACAATATTTCTTTCAGGCGCTGGACATTTTTTTTTGGCGCTGCAATTTTAACCCATATTTTTTTAGATGCATTTAATAA
>NZ_JANPCM010000182.1:0-4684 GCF_031430955.1 Ferruginibacter sp. | reverse complement strand
GGTGATTTTACAGGTATCCCTTTTACAATTAATTTGAACAATGTAAGATATATTAAATTTATTTTGTGTACTGGTTCTGTTTTGAAAAAAATCCGCCTCCGTTACCGGCAATTATTTAAATACTAATTGGCTATTACAATAGCAGTTGCAACAGCAAGTTTAGAGCCATCAGTAAGGCTTATCCCTGTTCCGTTTTTCCAGTATTTTGCTACTTTATTTTCGTAGCCTGCTACATATATGTAAATAAAATACCTGATAGCATTAATGCGGCAAGTACAATGTTTAAATACTTTTTCATTTTTATTTTTTAATTGATGATAATTTTACTCATTACTTTTTTGCAACCGGTATCCTAAAAAAACCGTCCGCAACTTCCACAACCTTTTTTGTGATGCTGCAACTGGTTGTAAAAAAGAATTTCCCCTCCGCCCAGCTGCCATCCACTTTTGTAATTTCTATTTCTCCTTTTGTGAGAGGGTATGAGCAGCCGTCATCAAGGAAAATATCTCCAGCTTCATTTTCACTTAAAATAATTTTCCTTCCTGCTTTTAAATTTGATTTGCTGTATGGCAGGCCTATGTAATCCTTTTCATAATATCCCACTATTCTGCCGGCAGCATCTGGGGGCATCATGGACGATGCCTCCCAATAACTGCCATTTATGCTGGCATTCATAGTATAACCGCTGGCGGTTGTAGCAACAATACCGGGTTTAATGACAGATTGAATTTGCGTTGCTTTTTCAATGGCTTTTGTTTGGCTATTGGTGCCACAGGAATAAAGCGTGGCAGCTATAAATAAAATTGAAATCATTTGTTTCATAGCGGTGGTTTTTTTTGAGAGGAGTAATATTTATTTTTATTGAGTTAATAAAACGTTAGGTTTTTTAGCAGTATCTGCATTTATAAAATTTTGCGTTCTATTTAATTTCAAATATTCTTCTTTTGATATTACTGTATTACTGTTACTCTCTTTACTAAAAACTCCCTGCCCGCAATTACCAATTACTGCATGCATATAGGCGCCAGCTTTAATACTAAAACCGGGTGACCCTGCCTTAAAAATTATTTTTGTTGGAGAACGTAGGCGCAGTTGATTGCCATACGAGCCAGGGACTTCTTGTTTTGTTTCAATAAAACCATTTGATTGATAAAAATTAGCGCCCTGTGTAAGTCCGCTTAAAAACATGAAAGGTCCGCAATCGCTGTACAAATCACTTAGCCAAATACCACGGCCCATTGTAGACGCAGCAATAGTTCCTGCAGCTTCGTTTACAAATAAATCTGTTACAGGTATTACAGGCAGCCCGTTATAAAAAGGAACCCAGTCATTCATTGTAAAATCCATAAAGTAAACGCCTAATTCTGTTCCTATGTATGCATCACCTTCAGCAGTATAAAAGATTGAATATACGGGTACATTAGGTAAAGACCCGGTAAAATTAACCCAACTGGCTCCTGCATTACTGCTGTATATTATTCTATTTGCTCCATTGTTGCCGGTAGTGGTTACCCATATCTCATTAGCATTGTTACTTCTTGTTGCTATATCAGTAATAGTTCCAAAACTTGCTGGCCAGCCTGTGTTGCCGGATATGGTAGTCCAGTTTGATCCCTGATTATTAGATATTCTTACTGTATTTGCACTGGCAGCATATATTCTATCCGGCACCTGGGCACTTACTGCAAAACCTCCATTATAGGTTCGGCTAAAACCAGCTCCTCCATCATTATTACTAATAGTGGCTACCTGTGTCCATGATGTACCCTGATCAGTTGTGCGCCATACAGTGTTTGCATAAGCTATGTAGGCTATGTTGCCATTAGTAGGATGACATATAACATCTGGAAAGAAAGTTCTGTTAGCTGCAGGTATTGTGTTTGATACTTGTGATAAAGAATTGGTACTTCTTCTATAACGGCTTACAGTATTATTTTCCACCATAAAAAAGAAATCATTATTGGTATTTACAAAATCAACAGCAAATCCATCACCCGATCCTGCATATACCATGCTGCCTCCGTTAGTAGTATAGTTGCTGCCATTATCCTGTGTGCCGCCAATGTATAAATTTTGAACATTTTCAAAACCATCCATGTGGTAATATTGTGTGCATTGTAAACCGTTGGAGATATCCGTCCAGTTAACACCGTTATCGTTGCTTACTGACACACCTCCATCACTACCGGCATATAATAAGCCATTGAGTGGATTATAAGCCAGGTCATGTACATCTGAATGTAAATAATTATTTGGCACCGGGCCGGGCAGGTTTACTCCGGCAACTGTTACATTGGGAAAAGTTGCTCCATTATTACTGGAAGCTGCAAGGGTAATTCCTGCAGCCACCATAAAATTATTGTTGAAAGGGTTAATGGCAAATGCATAGTTGTAACTAAATTGTCCAGCCATAAGGTTTGCTGTATTTATCCTGCTAAAGTTGTCGCCGCTGTTTGTAGATTTATAAATACTGTTTGTACCGCCGCATTGTAAATAATAAACTTCGTTAGGGTTAGCCGGAGTAATGGCTAATTGACTTCGGGTAGCAGAACCAGTTGCAGGAGTAAAGGAATTTATTTCTGTAAATGTTTGTCCAAAGTCTGTTGATTTGCCCACTGTATTACTTGTAGAATAATATACAATGGCATCGTTGGTTGGATGTTGCTCTATATCGTATGTATCGTTTCGGGTACCAGCAATTCTATTCCATGTAACTCCAAAATCAGTTGTAGAATAAGGGCCACCATTAGTAACTGCAATAAGTATGTTTGGATTATTTCTTAGTTGAATAAGTTTAAAAGGAATTAAATTTTTTAGTGCAGTTTCAGAGTTGCCCAATTTGTTCCAGGTAAATCCACCATTGTATGTAACTAATACCCCTGCACTATTTTGATTAAAATTAAAATTGCTTAAAAAATAGGAACCAAATAAATCTCCTGTGAGTATATAAATTGTATTACCCGATGGGTCGTTGTTGCCAAATACAATACCGGCAATACCGCAGTTAGGAACTGAAGACGAAATAGAGAACCAATTGGTACCACCATTATTTGTTCGCCATACACCCCCTGCCGGGCTGCCTGCTAAAATAATATTGGGGTTGGTTGGATGAAATACTAATCTGTCAATTCTGCCAATACCTCTGCTGCCATATGCATTGCCCCAGGCGGTAGAAAAGGGGCCAACAGATGTCCAGGTTCCACCGGTGGAAGTTGGTGATGCTGTTGTATTTGCATTGGTAATTGCTTTCATTTTTCTTGCCTCTTCAAAATATTCTGCTGTTTTTGGCTCTACCTCGCCCTTTTCATTCAAATGCCTTACTGCCCACCAGGCCCATCGGTTCCATTTTTTATATTGCGAAAAAAGTTTAGGATTGGTTTGATAATTATTACTTCTGTAATATTTGTCCACTTCATTCATTATTTCAGCATACCTTTTTTTACCTGTTATTTTTGAAACAAGTTCCGGGGGTAAATCGTCAGGTGTTTGTGAGTAGCTGCTACTGCTGATGCCAAATAGTGTGATCAGCAGTATAAGTAAATAACGTACTGGCATGATAATTATTTATTAATTTTTATTTACGTTATTTATCTTTTCTTTTAATGCATCTATTTCTTTTTGCTGCTGAATGATGTACAAAGTGAGTTCTTCAATTTTTTCCATCATTCTTTTTTGGGTATCTCCTAAATGCAATCCGTTTTTCTCAATTTCGGCAGCAGAGGGAATATTGGGCAGGTGTTTGTTTTGAAGGATAAATTTTTCAACATCATTTAAAGAGGGCAATTGATAATTTTTTTCAAAAACATAATCTGCCCATCCGGTTTCTACCACAGCTTCTGTACATCTTATATTACCAAGTACCGATAGTTTATAAGTTGGATTGTCAGTTCCTATTCCTACATTCCCCGTTGCTTCAGAAATTAATATTCTGCTTAAACCACCACTAAAAATTCGCATATTAGTGGGAGAGAAGGTACCAATGCCTGCTGATGTTCCACCCATTCGGGTTTTCAAAATATTCCCACCATCTCCTATATGCGATATACCATCAGCGTTATTTGTTGTTTTAACAGTAAGTCTTCCAACCGATCCAACATTATTGTCACCAATTACAACATCTCCTGATGGATAAATAGAAACCTTACCACTGCCGGGCCCCGCTGTAAACCTTAATGCATGATTGGTAGAGGTGCCGATAGCAGCAGACACTCCGCCGATACCTTCGCCAACCACAATAGAGTCAGTGCCGTTTCTGCCAATATGATACCAGCCCGATGTATTATAAGGTGTTTCTATTGTAAGTCTTGTGTAAGGATTATTTGTACCGATGCCCACATTACCTGTATTGTTATTAAAAATATTACTGCCACTTGCATCCCAAAAACCCCCTCCACCGCTAACGCTGCCTTTGCTGCTGCTTTTTACAATCCATTTTTGCTCAGTGGCATCGTATTGAAGATTTACTATGCCTTTATTTATAATGGTGATATCTGCATTGGTTCCGGTTACTATCATATCTGTAACAGCAGCATTTACATCTTCATTATTTAGTTGCATGGTAAAACCGGTACGGTTAAAAAGGGTGAGCAACCTGCCATCATTACCTGCTGTAATACCGGCAATAGTAAAATCTGCGGTAGGCCCCGTAATTCTGTAATAACTAAAGCGTGGATTATTTACATCT
>NZ_JANPCM010000181.1:0-7385 GCF_031430955.1 Ferruginibacter sp. | reverse complement strand
ACTCTTTTTATTGACATTTATAACAAAGGAAGTTTATTCCTGCCAGTAGGTTTAAAGTATGGGCAACAGTAGCAATAATCTTACCATTACTTTTTCTTTACTTAACACTCAACTGCACTTTTAAAAAATCACTAATCTTTGTAAACAAGTGTATCCTTGCCGAGTTGGGGCTGTTATCGCTGATGTTATGTAAATAATCAGGGTAGAATAATTCGTCAAACTGTTTACGGTTTTTTATCAGTGCCTTGCTCAGCTCCATACTGTTTTGAAAATGAACATTATCATCCGCTGTTCCATGCAATAATAATAAACCACCCTTGTAATTGTTTACAAAATTTACCGGCGAGGCATTATTATAGCCTTCAGCATTTTCGCCGGGGGTTTGCAGCATACGTTCTGCGTACACATTTTCATACAGGCGCCAGTTGGTAACCGGTGCAATGGCAACAGCAGCTTTAAATTGCCCGGCATATTTTGTTGCAGCTAACGCGGCTAAGTAGCCGCCGTAACTCCAGCCCATTATGGCAACATTGGCAGTATCTATCCGGTAATTATTTTTTAAATAATTCTTAAATGCAATAATATCTTCCATTTCCACATCACCCGGTTTTTTATAAGTGGCTTTTCTAAAAGCTTCGCCACGGCCCGGCGTACCCCGTGGATCGATACAAGCCACCAAATAACCCTGGTTGGCTAAGTAGCGCATGGTTAAAGTGGCTTTATCATCCCACTTATCTGTTACTTCCTGTTTGCTTTGGCCGCCATACACATAAATTACTACAGGCATTTTTTTTGCAGGGGCATCAAAAGGTTTTATAACCCATCCTTTCAGTTCATCTTTTTTATTGTTAGTGAAGTTTACAAATTCCGCATTAGGAATTTTGTAGTCACTCATTTTAAATTTCAATTCTTTATTCTCCAGTAATTTTACATTTATAGTACGGCCATCAGTATTATACATTTGTAAAGATGATGGTGTATTTATAGAACTGTAATCATCAATAAAATAACGGTTGTTGGCAGTAAGCTGTACATTATGATAGCCATCTCCATCGGTTAATTTTTTTCTTTTAGTACCGTCAATATTTATTTTGTACAAATGTTTTTCTCTTACACCCGATTCGTTGCCGGTGTAATAAATATCGCCACTGCCTTCATTTACTGATTTAATTTCAAACACATCCCAATCGCCTTTGGTTATCTTTATTTTTTTTGCTGTAGCTAAATTTACTTCGTAGATCTGGTTGTAACCACTGTCTTCACTAAGCCATAAAAAACTGTTGCGGCTGGGTAAAAAATAAATATTGTTTGCCTGCACTTTTATATAATCAGGTTTGGTTTCGGTAAAAACAATTTTTGTATTGCCGGTTTTTATTTCGGCACGTAATAGATCTAATTTTGTTTGCGTTCTGTTTAAACGCTGCACATACAACGCTTTATTATCGGGTTGCCATTTAATGCCGGTAACATATTGGTTGGGATTTAATCCCAAATCAACCGGTGTCATTATTTTATTTTTAATATTGTAAATAAAAACCGAAACTTCCGGCACCATTTCACCGGCCTTGGGGTAACGCTGTTTATTTGTTTCAGGGTAAACCCTGTCATAATAAGAAATGGGAAAAGATTTTACCGCAGTTTCATTAAAACGTAAAAAAGCAATGTGCTCGCCGTCGGGGCTCCATTGATATGCCTGCATCATACCAAAATTATTTTCGTACAACGCATCGGCCATGCCATATAAATTTTGCCCCATGGCGCCATCAAAAGTTACGGGCTGCACCATATCTGTTTGCAGCTCTTTTATAAAAAGATTTCCTTCTCTTATGTAAGCTAATTTTTTACTATCGGGAGAAAAACTACTGTACCATTGTTTGCCTTCGGCACTAACCGTCTTCATTACTTTTTTAGGAATATCCCATACATAATTAAACTCTTTAGTAGAAGTATTGAAGAGCGGTTCTATTTGTGTTTTAATTAAAATTTTAGAATCGTCAGGCGAAAATTCATAGTCTTCAAAAAAAGTAAAGGTTATGGGGGAAGTATCGGCGGCCTGTTTTATTTGATTGGTAAAAGGAGTATCAATAATTTTACCCGTTTCAAAATCTAAAGAAAAAATCATTTCAAGGTTTTTTTCCGGCCGGGCTTCAATAAATGCAAACCGGTTAACGGTATGCATCATGTGGGTTTGTTTTTTCTTCTCATCAAAAAAACCACTCCAGATACCATCTAGCGGTAAATTAAGTTTTTCTTTTTTTTGTGCACCTGATGAAAGCGAAAGCAAAATAAAAACAGCAGTTATGGAAATAGTTTTTTTCATTGGAAAGTGGGGGTTATTGCTTTGATCTTTTTTTATTAAAAATCGTAATCTCTTTTAAACATATTTAAACGAATACCTGCAGTAACTAAACTGGTATTGGTTGGTTTAGCAACGCTTGCAATTTTATAAGTTCTGTATTGAAATGAAAGATCAAAATATAAATTTTGTTTTACTTCGTAAGAAACCAGGAACATTCCGTTAAAGCAGGTGGCTTTATCGCCGCTGCCCACTTTAAAACCAGTTTGCCTGGGCCTTGTGGTATAATCTTTAAAAGGGTTGCTGCCAAAATTTCTGCCAACACTGTCTAATCCCTGGTAAAAATAAATTGCTTTTGCTGTAATATACCATTTAGGCGAGGGCTGGTAATTAATTACGGTCAGCACTTCCTGAAAGTTGGCTCCCAACGGATGTGCCAGTGGCTGGTTATAATGTGTATAGTTTGCAATAGTATCGTTATGCGAATAAGTGAATGGCCTTACACGGTTCATTTCTACCTGTACATCTAAATTGCGAACACCAAATGCATCTACATATTTTGCGCCAAGCTGAATACCAAATTTATTTACCCAGCTGGTGGGATTGTTTTTTACTTCCGATAAAATAAATTCATCTAATAAAAACTGTCCGTAAAATTGCGCCTTGTGGGCAACGTTAGCTTTAAAATCTAAACCGGCAACAGCATTATCAGGGCTGCCCACAGTGCCTTCAATATGGCGGTAAAAAATTATCGGGTTTAAATATTGAAAATCAAAACGGTTTTTTCTGCCGAATATAACGCCTTCGAATAGCCCAACATTAAGCCACTTGGTTACGTTCATGCTCAGGTGGTGCATGGCGGCATATTTCCTGTCTAACAAAGTATCGCCACTTTTTTTAAACTGCGGCATCAGTTCCATAAATAAATTCTGATAATTAAATTTCCAGATTTTAGTGTTGAGTTTTAAAAATAAATTACTGTTGCCCCAGTCGCTTAAAAATAAACTGCGGTAACCATTACCAATAAAATTTTTATCGTAACCAAACTGTACATCTATATAATTTTTTACAGCAGCAAACGTAACATATCCTCTTGCATCAAAATAATCAACACCGGCAGTTTTAAAAGGTTTGTAAAAACCAACGCCGGGTACTGCCCTGAATTTATTTACCTGCTGCTGAAAAAATTGTGGCCCACGTTCCTGGTTATCGGTAAGGTAAGTGGAGAATCCAATTTTATTGCCAATTAAACCACGGGCTGTAATGCCCCGGCTGTTTAAAAATATCGATTTATTATAACCACTTTCAAAACCCTGCTGAAATTGAATTACAGGATTTATTGCTAAAAAGAAATCCTTATTTTTTACTTCAATAAAATTCGCCTTTGTTTTATAAAAAGACCTGAAGAGGGCTTTCTTACTCATATAATTTTCTGTCTTTCCCGTTACCCATTCGGTATTATTCATTAAAAAACTGTTCAGGTTGTATTCATCCACAGGCGTAAGGTCCAGATCTGTCCATTCCCAATATTTATCTCTTCCGGTGCTGTCGGCATACCCCATTCTTGCGCTGTCTAAAAATTCGGCCTGGCGTACAATGGCTTTGCGGTTAAAGGGTCTTAATGTACTAAAGTTGAGGTGCGTATTGGTTTGCTGCTTAATTTCCAGCCGTTCTACAAAATGAATATCTTTAGCGCCCTGGTTAGTGTAGGTAGATTGTGCTGTTGCAAAAACAGGACAAATAAAAAACAGCAGTTTGAAAAAGCTTTTAATAATTTGCATTTAAATATTTTATTTTTAACGGTACAGTAATTTCAAGATATGCAAAAATACCTTTTTAAAAACATTCAGGTTGTAAATGAAGGAAAAATAATAACATTGGATGTTTTAACCGATGGCGAACGTATAGAAAAGATAGACAACAGCATTGAAAGCAAAGGCAATTGTGTTGAAATTAATGGAGAAGGAAAGCATCTTTTTCCGGGTGTGATAGACGACCAGGTGCATTTTAGGGAGCCGGGCCTTACACACAAAGCAACTATTTATACCGAAAGCAAAGCTGCTGTAGCCGGTGGCGTTACCAGTTTTATGGAAATGCCCAACACCATTCCCAATGCATTAACCGTTGAATTGTTAGCCGATAAATACAAGATTGCTGCACAAAGTTCTTTAGCCAATTATTCTTTTTTTATGGGTACCAGCAATAATAATGCTGACGAAGTGCTTAAAATGAATGCACATAAAAAAAACGTGTGCGGTGTAAAAATATTTATGGGAGCCAGCACCGGCAATATGCTGGTAGACAGTCATACTGCACTGGATAAAATTTTCAGCGAAAGCGAAATGCTGATAGCAACACATTGCGAAGACGAAAGAATTATTAAACAGAACTATGAAAGAATAAAAAAAGATAAAGGAATTTTATCAGCAGCCGATCATCCATTAATAAGAAATGAAGAAGCCTGCTACGAAAGTTCGTTAACAGCCATACAGTTTGCAAAAAAATACAACAGCCGTTTACACATTCTCCATATCTCAACAGAAAAAGAATTACAGTTGTTTGGCAATATGTTTCCTTTAAAAGATAAAAGAATAACAGCCGAAGTGTGTGTGCACCATTTACATTTTACTGCAGATGATTACGAGCGACTGGGCTATAAAATAAAATGCAACCCCGCCATAAAAGCACCACATAATAAAGAAGCGTTGTGGAAAGCATTGCTGGATGACAGGCTGGATGTTATAGCCACCGATCATGCACCGCATTTGTTGAGTGAAAAGGATGGCGATTATGAACATGCCCATGCAGGATTACCTTTAGTGCAGCATCCATTATTAATGATGCTGTATCATTACCAGGATGGAAGGATAAGCCTTACAAAAATTGCAGAAAAAATGAGCCATGCTGTTGCCGATTGTTTTGCCATTGAGCAACGTGGTTATATACGAGAAGGTTATTTTGCCGATTTGGTTATGGTGGACATGAATAAACCCCATAAAGTAACCAAAGAAAATATTTTATACAAATGCGGCTGGAGCCCTTTAGAGAATTTTACCTTTAATGCATCTGTAGAAAAAACAATGGTAAGCGGCAACATAGTTTGGGAGGAAGGAAAGTTTAATGAAACCGTAAAAGGCAAACGACTATTATTCGACAGAAAATAAGCCACCCATCCCCTGGGGAGCTTATCACAACTAAGTATTGGAGCGAAAAAAGTATACAACATCATCAACCCCCCTTTAGGGGATGGGGGTTAACTACTACATAATGCAGGCAGATAAAACAACGCTTACCGATCTATCTATTTTTAATATTGAAGAAGAGCAATCTGTTTTTCATTATTTAAATTTTACCCGGACCATTGGCGGTAAAGAATGGCTGCGTTATTTTTTAAATACACCCTTCAGCAGCATAAAAGATATTACCGAAACACAGCAGACTATAAAAAAAATTATTTCTGTTAGCGCCCAATGGCAAAATACTTTGGTAAGTAATGGCACCATAATGGTAGTTGAAAAATTTTACGAAACAGGCATCGAAGAAATTCCGCATAACCCCAATTACATCAGCAGTGTTTATTACAGCGTTTTTAGTGCGCCGGATTTTTCATTTATCCGCTACTCGGTAAAACATTTTAAAGATTTTTTTATTGGCTTGCAGCAGGTAATTGATTTATTACAGGCTGAAAATAATCCGCCATTATTACAAACTTTGGTAGAGCAAATTAAAATACGCCTTAACAAACCCGGCTTGCAGGCAATGCTGCAGTTTGATGTCAGCAAAGAAATATCCAAACAACAATTACTGGCACTGGGCCATTTTTTAAAAAGAAGATTTAAACATGAAGCACTGGAGCTGGTAGAAATTTACAGCCGCCTGGATGCGTATTACAGCATGGCCTGCGCCTGCAATAAATATAATTTGTGCTTTCCCACTTTTATTGATGCGGAGGTGCCGGTGATAAAAGCGGCAAAATTATTTCATCCATTATTGCCCACGCCGGTTGCGTACGATGTTACTCTAAACCAAAAAGAAAATTTTTTATTTTTAACCGGTGCCAACATGGGCGGCAAAAGCACTTTTATAAAAGCGGTAGGTGTTGCTGTTTATTTGGCACATACGGGTATGGGTGTACCGGCGCAGGAAATGCAACTGACTTTATTTGATGGCCTGCTCAGCAACATTAACGTGGTAGATAATATTGTACAGGGCGAAAGTTATTTTTTTAACGAAGTGCAGCGCATACGCAAAACGATCGATAAAATAAGCGACGGAAAAAAATGGCTGATATTGATTGACGAACTTTTTAAAGGCACCAACGTACAGGATGCCATGAAATGCAGCAGCACGGTAATTGAAGGCCTGCTTAAAATAAAAAATTCTTTATTCATCCTCTCTACGCACTTATACGAAATTGGCGAAGGCTTAAAAAAATACCCCAACATACAATTTAAATATTTTGAAACTTCCGTTGCCAACGACCAGTTGTATTTTAGTTACCAGTTAAAAGATGGGATCAGTAATGACAGGCTGGGTTATTTAATTTTGAAGAGGGAAGGTGTGGTGGAGATGCTGGAGAAATTATAATTTTTTGAGCCCGGCTTTTGTAATTCTGTTTGGCTTCGGTGGCGTCGCACTCTTGTGCGGAATAACTTTATTGGGCTTTTATCATGGAGAACGATAGATAAACAGCAAATAATTCGAAGTATAATAGTATGCGTAAATTAACAGTTAAATTTTTATTCTGTATAGGAATGCTTATTTTTTGTTTACCTGCGTGTAAACAAAAATTAAGAAAAATTAATTTTACTCATCAGGTTAAAAAAGAAAAGGGTAATGTTAAATATATTTTCAAAATCATAAACGACTCCGATGAAAATTTATTTTTTCTGGCTCCAAACTTATACTTAAATAAAGATGGTTGTAAAACATATTTTTATATAGAGGGCAAAGTTTATGCGGAAGGATGGGGCTGTAATGAAAGTACTGTTACTCCTGGGGTGGGCAATAGCGGCAGATTTTTTCATTTAATAAAAGCTCCCGAAATAAATCAGGAGCTTAGTGACTCTTTGCAAATAAAAGCTGATAG
>NZ_JANPCM010000180.1:0-4468 GCF_031430955.1 Ferruginibacter sp. | reverse complement strand
TCCGCACCAATCTCCGCTCCTTTCCTTCGCCGTTGTTGGCCTTATTGACCAACAACGAATTGCACCTTCGCCGCCGTGGGTAATCCCAATCGTCGCCGCTTGCTTTTCAACCAGCGTCGTACGCTTCAATTACACTTAACCGGCACTGGCAGCCCGAAGCCCACTATCCAACTTCACTCATTTACAACACACTAAAAATAAATTGATAATTTTCTAGCATCTCCCCAACAGGCGCACACCAAAGTTTTTTGTATCTTAGTTACACCAATAAAAAATAAATTATACAGGCCATGCCTAAAAAACTTACAGCAGCTTTTTCAACAATATTAGAAAATTTTAAGGCCGAACAACAAAAAGCTTTTCTTGCTGAGCAACCCAAGCTTATCCTTATTATTATGGCCAGTACACAGGATAAGGAATTAGCTGCCGGTTGTGCACAGGATGTAAAAAACGTTAGGAAAGTTTTTAAAAAGATTGCTGCACACAGCCATTTTAAATATGTGGAAATAGAAATTTCGGGAGATAATTATACTGGTGAAAATTTAATGGCTACTATTAAAAAGCTTGATTCGATGGAAATTGATGTAACCATATTTTATTATTCGGGCCATGGCTTTTGCTATGCAGATGACAGCAGCCGCAAATTTCCGCAGCTGGATATGCGACACCCTGCTGATACTGCCGAATACAACGAGATGGGCTTTATAAGAAAACATACTAAAAACCTGCATGAAATTCTGCAGCTCATCCGCCTCAGGGGCGGAAGAATTAATATTGCCATAGGCGATTGTTGCAGCACTGTTATAACTCATAAGCGCAACAGCGCAAGCAAATTTAACATGGAGGTAGTGGAAGACTTAATGTCGCCTAAAGAAAAATTGCTGAGCAAAAAAGTGGTTACTGCTGAAGATAATTATATCGATATAATAGTATCTGCAGCAAGGCCCGGACAGGCTGCTGTTACCGATTTAAAAAACGGCAGTTTATTTACGCAAAATTTTACAGCAGCTTTAGCAGCTGCCATTGCTAAAGAACCCAGGGGTGAAAAATACCTGCCCTTTCATCAATTGTTACAAAAAGCTGCCAGCTTGGCCAATAAAGCAGCAGCAGCATATGATATCGGGAAGGGTAAGCCCGGCCAACAAATGGCCAGCTTTGAAATTTACATGGAAAATGTACAATATTAATATACTCCTCTTCTTAGCTGTTGTTAGTTTGTAATGCATGCAATATGCAAAGCGTAACAACACAAACAACCCGTAAGCCTTTGCCTTTCTTTGTAGGTATTCCGCACCAATCTCCGCACCCTTCCCCGCCGTTGTTGTGTCTTTTTTGACCAACAACGAATGGCCCTGAATACTGTTACCGAAAAAAACATTCCCTATTCGCAACCATAGTTTGCTGCAATACATCGCTGGTCAATAAGACGCAACTACTTTAGAGATTATAGCGAAGACTACAATGCCCGAATATAAAATAACTCTCCTTTTTTGTGATTTATTTTGTAATTCACACACTAATGAAGTGTAATATTTTTTTGATGGATAAAAAAGACAATTTCGTACAGGTAATTAAATCGAATGAAGGGATCATTTATAAGATAACTGCTGTTTATTCGAACAGTACAGAAGACCAAAAAGACCTGTACCAGGAAATTGTGTACCAGCTCTGGAAAAGTTATGAAGCCTTCAGAGGCGATGCAAAAATAAGTACCTGGATATACCGTATAGCTTTAAACAGTTCCATTGCACATATCAACCTGGAAAAAAGAAGAGGATACCGGATACCCATTGATTTTGAATTGTTAAATACAGCAGGCGAACAGGATAAGGAAACAGAAGAACGGCTCAACCTGTTATATGCAGCAATAAAAAAATTAAACACGGCCGAAAAAGGAATCATCCTTTTGTTTTTAGAAGGTAACAGCCATGAAGAAATTGCTGCTATAACAGGATTTACCAAAACAAATATCGGCACCCGGTTAGGGCGCATCAAAGAAAAAATACGATCACAAATAAAACTTTAAATAAAATGGAAATAGAAGAAATGCAAACACTCTGGAACGAATTATCGGCCAAAGTAAAAAAACAAAATACATTAACTGATCAACTTATTTTAACTATGACACAGGAACGTTACAAAAACAGGTTTCAAAAAATAAAGACTTACGAAACAATAGCAACTTTTATTGCCGCTGCATTGGCCATTGCAGTGCTGCTTAACATGGGTAAATTAAATACCTGGTACTTATTAGGCTGCGGCATTTTTACTGCGGCTCATCTTTTAATACTGCCGCCGCTGGTGTTATCATCTCTTAACAAAATAAAAAACATCAGCATCGGCAATAAAAATTATAAGGAAACTATAATGGCTTTTGCAAAAGCCAAACAATGGCTTTTATTTGTACAGCGACTGGCCATTTTTCTCAATTTTATTTTGATGCTTGCCATTATACCTGTTGCAGTAAAACTCATCAACAATAAAGATATTTTTGAAACGGGCAGTACCATATGGCTTTGGATAATTCCTCTAATTGTACTTATCCTTTTTTCATTTTCTGCATGGGGATACAAATGGTACCAGCATAATGCCAATGCGGCTGAACTATTGATAAAAGAATTAGACAATTAATTTTTACGGCCGGTACATTGCCCTGGTTTGGCAGTACGAACCAGGGCAATCGTTTTTTACAGCCCCGGTGTTCCCTGCCTTCTTTTGCCTTTGTTAGTGTTCCGCACCAATCTCCGCTCCCTTCCCCGCCGCTGTTGTGTCTTATTGACCAACAACGAATGGCCCTGAATACTATTACCGAAAAAAGCATTTCCTATTCGCAACCATCGTTTGCTCCAATGCATCGTTGGTAAATAAACCACAACGATGGCGGAGATTATAGCGAAGCTAAAACCGATAACTTTTTTTCGTCGACTGAAACTATTCCTCACCAATCTCCGCTCCCTTCCCCGCCGTTGTTGCGTCTTATTGACCAACAACGAATGGCACTTTAATACTATTTCCAAAAAAACCATTTCCTCTTCGCAACCTGTCTTTTTATACAGCAAGCCTCCTGGTGTGTAAAAATTCTGCGGCAATAATTGTAACATAAAAGAGCATTACTAATTAAAATATTAACTGTATTTTTAAATCCCTACCATACCACAACCTGCAGCCATTGAAAAAAAATATTAAAATACTTATCGCCTTCCTGCACGGGCTGTTGTTGTTTGCCGCAATGTGGCTTATTACCAACAGCAGCTACACTTCAACCGCAGATGAAGCCATACTTGGAAAAATAAATACACTACGGCAAAACCTCAGCGGTAACCGGCTTAATTACAACCATGATTTTGTTTTTATCAATGTATCAAGAGACCAAAAACTAATATCCGATCCTTTAGAGTATGGCGAAATTGCCATCACCGACAGGGACAAGCTAGCCCAGTTTTTCAAAATACTTTCGGACAACGGAAACCGGCACCATTTTACGCTGTGTGATATTTTTTTTGAACACCCTGCAGATGAGGATACCGCACTGGCACTGCAAATAAAGCGCTGTACCAAAATACTGTTCCCCTGTCATATCATTGCAGGTATCCTGCAAAAGCCATGCATACCGGTTCCCTGCGCACTATCGGATTTTGTGACCTATACGGGCAACTTTTCTAAATTCAGGCTGCAGTATAACGACAGCTTTAAAACTACACCGCTTGTATTGCTCCATTCCCTTGATCAAAAGAATTACCCAAAGGGTTTTCCAAATTTCAGGTCTGTGTTACCGTTATATTATATCCGGTCTCCTGATATAATGACCTCCGCAAAGTATCCCTATTTCAACCTTGGTGAACTGCTCCTGCTGTCTGAAACAGATTCTTTTTATCATGATTACCTGGAAGATCGCTTTATAGTTATCGGCAACTTTGATACTGATGTGCACCCGAGCCCGGCCGGCAAAATTGCAGGGCCGCTGATACTGCTTAATACCTGGCTTACTTTAAGAAACGGCGGCCAGGTAAGCTGGTGGTGGGTGTTGTTTATGATTGCCGGCTTTAGCCTGATCAGCTACCTGTTATTCTTCAAAAAAATAAAAGCGCCTGATGTAAGTAAACGCCCCTGGGCCGACCTGTTAATGCAGTTATTTGTAAATAAATACATTTCCTTTTCCGGCATCTGCCTGCTGCTTATCCTTTGCTCTGCATTTATTTTTAATGTGCAGCCGAATATTTCGCCTGTTCTTTTGTACCTTGTAGTTATAAATTTTTTGATGGACTTTTATAAAAAGCATTACACTAACAAAAATGAAAAAAGCCCTGTTCCTTATTAGTTTATGCCTTGCTGCAGTAAGTGCCATGGCGCAGGAAAAATATACGGTTAGCATGGTAAAGGGAAGGGTGTTAAAAGCCGACAGCAGCGTGATAAAATCAGGCACTATGCTGCGCCTACAGGATACCATCATCTTTCCTTCCGTTGGAGG
>NZ_JANPCM010000179.1:0-2876 GCF_031430955.1 Ferruginibacter sp. | reverse complement strand
CAGAGCCAATTTTCAGCAGCGGTACAGAAGGAAAGATTGGGGATTACTTTATTTATACTGATAAAAAACTTAAACTTCTTACCAAAAAAACAGTAGCCTCATTTATTGACACAGATCTTATTGGTTGTGCTGCAGCCATTGAAAAAGCAAAAGCTGCCAACGGCGATATTGCTAAAATGCAGGAGGCGGTTGAAATATATAACCTCAGCAACTGATAAATGCATTTAACCAATACATTGAAAGACTGTTTTGAATTTTATATCTTTACAATATGCAGAAACACAATTGCAGGATAGGATTTAACGACGGTTTGCTTATGGCTATCGGTATTCCGTTATTTAGTCTTATTATTCCAATTGTATTTTTTAATTGCCGCTTCAACAGGCCGCCATTTCTTACCTGGGAAAAATATTTTACTACATTACTCATTACCTCCTTAATATGGCTTGGCAACAGGTTCATTATGGTTTACAGCCGCAAAAAATTTCCGCTTTTTTATGATGTAAGAAAACGCCTGATATTTCAATCCGGATTGATGTTTGTTTTTACAGTTACTGCAAATACTATTATGGGTATTTTTACAGAAAATATTTTTAAAGATGAGCATATAAATTTAAGTAATGCAGATATCATTATCCATTCCAACTCTGCTGCTATTTTTAGTACCATTATGATTATTGCTGTTTACGAAAGCATTTTTTTTATGCGCCAGTTACGGCATTCTGTAGAAGTAACCGAAAATCTTAAACGGGAAAGCCTGAAAGCACAGCTTGATGCCTTACGTACACAGGTAAACCCACATTTTCTTTTTAATAATTTAAATACCCTCAGTTCCTTAATTCCTGAAAATCCAAAACATGCGGTTGATTTTGTACAACAACTCTCCAAAGTGTACCGACATATACTTGAAGTAAAAGATGAAAAAAGTATTTTATTAAAAGACGAACTGGAGGTTTTGAATGCTTACACATTTTTATTAAAAACAAGATTTGAAAAAAATCTGGAAGTAAATATTAATATCCCGCCAGAAAAAATGCAGCAAAAAATTGTGCCGCTTTCTTTACAGATATTAATGGAAAATGCTATTAAGCATAATATTGTTTCATCGGGCAAACCATTGCAGATAAATGTTTTTACAGAAAACGGAAGCCTAGTGATAAGCAATAACCTGCAAATGAAAAACCAGATCAATGAATCGACAGGTATTGGACTGGATAATATACGCAACCGCTATAAATTAATAAGCGAAAGACCGGTAAAAGTAACCGAAAGCGAAACTAATTTTACTGTTTCTATTCCATTGATTGATAACTGACATGATGAAAGTAATTATTATAGAAGACGAAATACCTGCAGCTAAAAGGCTTGCTAAATTACTCCACAGCTATAATGAAGAAATTGAAATTGTACATACATCCGACAGTGTGGAATTGAGTGTGCGCTATTTAACCACTGCACAAAATATCGATTTAATTTTTATGGACATTCAGTTGGCCGATGGATTGAGTTTTGATATTTTTGAAAAAGTAAAAATAACCACTCCTGTTATCTTCACCACCGCTTTTGACCAATACACTCTAAAAGCATTTAAAGTAAACAGTATCGATTATTTATTAAAGCCCATCGATGAAAAAGAGCTGTATCAATCTTTAGAAAAATATCAATTACTTTATCCAAAAGCTTCTACTAATTTTTCGGATAAAATATTAAAGCTGATGCAGGATATGAATGCCGTAAAATATAAAGAGCGCTTATTAATAAAACGAGGGCAACAATTAAGTTATTTAAAAACAGAAAGTGCAGCCTATTGTTTTGCCGATGGGAAACTTTGTTATGCAGTTGATTTTAACGGCACAAAATTTTTGCTGGAAAACAATCTTTCACAATTAGAAGACCAATTGCAACCCGATAATTTCTACCGCATTAACCGGCATTTATTAGTAAATATAGAAGCTGTAAAAAAAGTGCACACCTGGCTTGGCGGCAGATTAAAAGTAGAAGTTTGCCCTGTAACAACTGCCGAAACTATTGTAAGCCGGGAAAGGGTGAATGGATTTAAAGAATGGCTTGGGAGGTAAAAAGGAATTAGGGATTAGGAATTTGTAATTAGGAGAAAAGCTTTCAACACACTAATTAATCTGGTAAAATACTTTTCAATTGCATCTTGGCAACTTTAGGATCTACCTCTACTGTATCATGTTCAAAATTTAATTTAATGCGCCACTTTTGCATAGTGGCAGCACCAATAATGGCTTCTTCACTTAAACTTGGTACTACTAAAAACTCATCGCTAAGTAAAACATCATTCAAATAAAAATCTAACAAAACCCTGTATTTTACTTCTATCACATGCCCTATTGCGGCTGTTGAAATAAACCTTGGTTTACCAATGCTTTCTTTGTTTGCTAAACCTTCAACAAAATCCGGGCTGATGCAAGACAAATTTGCACCGCTATCAAACAGCGTATATAAATTCTTTTCCCCTTTAGAACCAACAAAAAGAAGTGGATGTTTTATTACTAACATTTCTTTTTTTATAAAGATACTAAACAAATATGGTTAAGGGTTTGTATTAACACCTAATTACAAATTCCAAATTACTAATTGCTTTTCTCCTTTTCCTCCTCCCACTTCCCTCTCCCCCATCCTTCAATTACATGTTTTTCGCTGTGGTAACTTGATCTTACTAAAGGGCCGCTTTCTACATAATCAAAACCTAGATTATATCCAATTTCCCTGTATTCGGCAAACTCATCCGGATGTACAAAACGGGCAACTGGTAAATGATTTATTGTAGGCTGCAGAAATTGACCGATAGTTAATACATCTACAATGCTGGCGTAAAAATCTTTTAAAGATTGAATTACTTCTTATTT
>NZ_JANPCM010000178.1:0-20399 GCF_031430955.1 Ferruginibacter sp. | reverse complement strand
CCTTTTTGCTTATTCTTTTTTGTTTTTATATTGATGATGCCAGAGCGGCCACTTGCATCATATTTTGCAGAAGGGTTAGTCATAATCTCAATTTGATCTAACTGGTTACTACTCATGTTACGCAGCATATTGGTAAGCTCTGGACCCGATAAATACGTGGGTTTACCATCTACCATAATCATTACTCCCTGTTTTCCTTTAAGGCTGATATTACCGTCTTTATCAACGGTAACCCCGGGTGCTTTTTCCAGCACTTCTAGAGCAGTGCTGCCGGTATTGCTGATGGATGCTTCTACATTTAAAATTGTCCGGTCGGCTTTTCTTTCAATAAAAAGCTTTTTAGCAACAACTGTTACACCAGCCAAATTTTTATCCTGAGGAATTAATTGCAGCACGCCAAGATTTACATTTAATTTTTCGGGAGAAATAGAGAAAACATTGCTGTAGGTTTTTGAATGGCCGATTGAAGTGGCCAACACTAAGTAAGCACCATCTTTTACATTTTCTACAACAAAGTTTCCGGCCGAATCGGTAATGGCAACTTTTACAAGGCTGGAATCTTTTGCTTTTAAAAGGGAAACTGAGGCGGCATCAATAATTTTTTGTTGTCCGCCATCTTTAATGCTTCCGGTTACTTTACCGGCAGTGTTTGTTTGGGCCTGGATGCACATAACAATAGTGGTTGCAACCAAAAGGTTGAAAAATTTTTTCATGGCTATACTTTTTTTGTTTTTTTAATCTGGTGGCTAAGGCCAGAATGCTATTAATAATTGTAGTTATATACTTTGATAACTACTTCACAAAAGTAGGTACTTTGTTTTGCATAGTACATTGTTTTATACTGAACGGTAAAATAAATGGATAATCGGTGAAAAAGATATAAAATGCAGGAAAAGTTCTACAGAGAAGATACGTTGGATGGATAGTAAAAGTTACAAGAAGGGTATTTTTGGAAAGAAAGATTTACAACCTGCATTGGTGTCTTTACACTGTGTTTGAATTTCTCGTCAAAATAAAAAGGGTCGCAAATTTAAATGATAAGTGAAAAATACAAATTGCTGTTGTATTGGTGAAGTATAAGTTTGAGTTTGTAAAATATGGCTGTATTTTGAATGGAAATTTTAAATGGGTATTGTACAAACCGATACCATAAACTAAAAACTTCCATAAACCTTTGACGAATCAAATTATTATGGAAGTTAATTTTTTGAGAACCAACCAAGCACTAGTCGGTTTTAAACAGGATTGATTTGAATCTTTAACGAGGCCCTGGTTTAAGCAGAACATCTTTTAATAACTTAATCCGGTTTCAGTGGTCTTTTCATTTAAGCTATTATCGCTTGTTACGGCATAAGCTTAGGATTTGGTTTTTTCGGTCTTTCCTGCCATCATCGCTTTTAAGGGCATAGGCATTTTTGGATATTGGTTTTCTTCGGTCTTTGTTGCCATCATCGCTTTTTAAAGCATAGGCATTGGATATTGGTTTTTTTGTTTTCTTTAGGAATTAGATTTTTGTTTTCTTTGGTTTCTTTTGGATATTTCGTTTTTTCAGGATTTAATGCTTTATAATATCTTTTGTTTTTAGTTTAAAAATTAGAAGTTGACTGATACTGGATTTTTAAGTTCTTCACAAACATTGGATATTTTTTTTCGGCTTTGTCAGGATTTTTGGATAATGATTGATATTTAATTCCTATCAATCAACTTCTGACACAAAGATGCTTTGTTAACACATGGTGGACAAGAGCGTTATTGCCCTTTTTTAACAATGCTGTATTTACTGGGGCGTAAGTAGATGTGCAGATTTTGCTATAGGATACTTACCTGATTTTGCCACGTAGTTTTACGATTTTTGTATTGAAATACGTGTTGATATGAATAATGCTGCACCGCTACAATGCAGCATTGGCGTGGCTTACAAACTTATCGTAAAAATGCCTTTAACATTATTTGGCAAGACTTTGGATAATGTCGTATTTGGTAACAATATGATATGAACCCGTGTCATCTTTGCTTAAAACGGCGCCATTTTCTTTGTTAATAAAGGAACTTAATCGTTCAACCGGGGTATTAAATGCCACTTCCGGGTAATTTTTTTCCATAACTGAGGCAATGGTATCATTCTTTATCTCTGCATTATTCAAAATTTTATTGAATAACCCACTTTCCGATATTGAACCTACGTTATTATCATTATCAATTACAGGTATATTTTCAATATCATACTTCTTCATTAAATTAATAGCTTCCATTACAGTTTGTGAACTGGTAATGGTAACTAATTTTTGTGTTCCTCTTCCGCTTATTAGATCTTTAAATGTTTTTACTTCTAAAAATCCTCTTTCCATCATCCACTGATCGTTATATACTTTACCTTCATAGCGGCTGCCATGGTCGTGAAATATTAATACCACCACATCATCTTTTTTTAATTGATCTTTTAGTTGAAGTAATCCCTGTAAACAGCTGCCGGCACTGTATCCGCAAAACATGCCTTCTTCTTTTGCAATACGCCTGGCCATTATGGCGCCCTCTTTATCAGTAACTTTTGTAAACGCATCTATCACACTCATATCATAATTCTCCGGCACAAAATCTTCGCCAAAACCTTCGCTTATGTACGGATATACTTCTTTATGATCCAGCTCGCCGGTATCAAAATATTTTTTTAATAAAGAACCGTAACTGTCAATAGCCCATACTTTAATTTTTGGGTTTTTTTCTTTTAAATATTTCCCTGTACCAACAATAGTACCGCCTGTACCGGTTGCTACCACAAGGTGTGTAACTTTTCCTTCGGTCTGTTCCCAAATTTCTGGCCCTGTTTGTTCGTAATGTGCCAGGCGGTTGGCTAAATTATCGTACTGGTTTACGTACCAGCTGTTGGGTACTTCGGTTGCCAATCTTTTACTTACAGAATAATAACTTCTGGGGTCTTCCGGCTCTACATTGGTGGGGCAAACAATTACTTCGGCACCTACAGCTTTTAAAATATCTGCCTTTTCTTTGGATTGTTTATCGGTAGTGGTAAAAATACATTTGTACCCTTTTACACAGGCGGCTAATGCTAAACCCATTCCGGTATTACCACTGGTGCCTTCTATAATTGTACCGCCGGGTTTTATTTTTCCTTCCTGCTCGGCTACTTCCAGCATTTTTAAAGCCATACGGTCTTTAATACTGTTGCCGGGGTTAAAGTATTCTACTTTTGCCAATACAGTGCAGGGCAGGTGTTTGGTAATTTTATTTAGTTTGATAAGGGGAGTATCTCCAATGGTTTCTAAAATATTATTGAGCCACATGGTTTTTAGTTTTGGCGCAAAGGTAAGATTAAGGTTGAAAGTTTTAAGTTGAAAATTGAAATGCAGTTACCCGTAAATAAGTCCTCTTAATTTTTTTAAAAGAATTAAATAGTAGATGTACTACACCACTTTAATAACAATAACTACGTGTTGGTAAATATTTTTTTTCAACTTTACATTACCAATCAAGCACTCTATCCATCATCCTGTGAAAGCCTACTAACCTCTGAAATTAAAAAGGTTATAGTTTTTTTAAACTATAACCTTTTTGTTTAAATACCCTTTAAATTTATTTTGCAATTACTTCCAATGCTTTTTTTACAGCAGTATCATCAGTATTTAATACTTCTACCATTCCTTCGGTGCGCCATACCTGCCGTGCTATTGATGATTTAATGCGGTTTACAATTTCTGTTTTTTCTTTGGGCAATACATTGCTTAAACTAACAGAATCTTTTGCCGCAGCGTTTACCAGTTGTTTCCAGTTATCTTCAGTAAAAATAAAACTTTTTATAAAGGCCGAAGGCGTAGTATAATTTTTAAACTGCTGGGTGTTTTGTAAATAAAAGGTGTAGGCAAAATTACTCACTACATTTTTTGAATACAGTCTTGCAGCAGTAAGGCTAAATCCATTGGTATCTAACGCTACAAAATAATCTGGTGTAATACCACCGCCACCGTATAATTTTTTACCACCAGCAGTTTTAAATATTTTAGTAGTATCATTTTTTACAGAGTCGGCGCTTTGCGTTTCGCCATCGTGGTAACGGTTACTTATTTCTTCGTAATAAGCCTTGCCACCATTGGTATACGGCCTTTGAATACTGCGGCCAACAGGAGTATAATATCTTGCAACAGTTAAACGCAATGCACTGTTATCGCTTAAATCAAATTGCTCCTGCACCAGGCCCTTTCCAAAACTGCGGCGGCCAATTACAGTGGCCCTGTCCCAATCCTGTAATGCACCAATTAATATTTCGCTGGCACTTGCAGTGCCTTCATCTTCCAGTACAACTAATGCACCTGTTTCAAACTGTCCTTCTCTGCGGCAGCGGTATTCTTTTTTAGCAACATGTTTTCCTTCGGTATAAGTTATTAATTTATCACCCGGCAAAAATTCATCTGCAATTTCTACGGCTTCATCTAACACTCCTCCACCATTACCTCTTAAATCTAAAATCAGTTTTTGTAAACCTTGTTTTTTTAAAGCCATCAGTGCATCCATAAACTCACGGTAAGTTTGCTGCGAAAACTTATTCAGTTTTATATAACCTACTCCTTTAGCTATCATATAACTGGCATCCAAACTGGTTAGTGGTATAGCATCTCTTGTAACGGTAACTTTTTTCATTGCTGCGCCACGTAAAAAAGTAATGTTAACTTTTGTGCCCCTGTCGCCCCGTAATAATTTTCTTATTTTATCTCCATCTATTTTATTGCCTGCTACCAAACTGTCTTCTACTTTAATAAATTTATCTCCGGTTTGCAGCCCTGCTTTAAAACTTGGGCCATCCTGCAAAACATTTATAACATTAATGGTATCATCAAAAATGTTAAACTCCACACCAATGCCATAAAATTTTCCGGCAAGGTCTTCATTAACACTCTGCAGTTGTTCCGCCGGTATAAAAACGGAGTGGGGATCTAATTTACCCAGCAGCGCTTTTATGGCGGTGTCGGCCAGTGCATCAGCTTTTACATCATCTACATATTTATTTTGTATAAGATCCATTATTTCCTGTATGGGCCTGCGTTTCTCCAAAAAGAAAAAACTTTTGCCGGGCATATTATCCCTCATTTTGTAGCCGAGGTACATTCCTGTAATCATTGTAATACTAAAAAGAAGCGGCAACCAAACCTGTACTTTTTTGTTATTCATTTTGCGAAGATAAGAAGTAAGTAATTTGGAATTGGTAATTGGCAATTAGGAATTAGTTTTACCAAAATTTTATTTTAACTCAGCAAGATAGAAAAACAGAAAATAGGCATAACAAAAATGCCTTAACTTCAATAACAATTTCAAAACAAAAAATGGCTATACAATTAATTGCAGACAGCGGATCAACAAAAGCAGAGTGGTGCCTTATAGACGGAAAAAAGAAAAAAACATTTTATACCCAGGGGTTAAGCCCTTACTTTTTATCTACCGAACAAATACAAAAAATACTGGAGCAGGAATTAAAAACTAAAATGAAGCAGGTGGAGCCTGATGAAGTTTTTTTTTATGGTACGGGTTGCAGTAATCCCAACAACGTTATTCTTGTAAAAAAAGCTATTCAAAAAGTTTTTAAAAAAGCAAAAATTTCGGTTGATCATGATTTGATGGGAGCTGCAAAAGCTTTATGCGGTAAAGAAAAAGGCATTGCCTGTATTTTAGGCACCGGTTCCAACTCATGTTTTTATAATGGCAAAAAAATTATAAAAAACAGTCCTGGCCTTGGTTATGTACTGGGTGATGAAGGTAGTGGCGCTTATCTTGGAAAAAAAGTAATTCAATATTTTTTATACAATACTTTTGATGAAGATTTGATGGACCGCTTTAAAGCAAAATTTAATACCAATAATAATGAAATACTGGAAGCGGTGTATAAAAAACCATTACCCAATCGTTACCTGGCCAACTTTACTATTTTTTTAGCCGAAAACCGGGGGCACTATATGGTTGAAAATATTATTGAAGATGGCTTTAATGATTTTTTCTTTAATCATATTTATAAATACAGGGAAAGCTGGACCTTGCCCATTAATTTTATTGGCAGCGTGGCATTTGGTTTTAAAGATGTACTGAAAGAAATGTGCAGCAGTTACGAATTGCAATTGGGAACGGTATTAAAAAAACCAATGGACGGGTTGATAAAATATCACAAAACATCCTGAATCAGAATAGGGAAATATATAAGAGTTGTAGTTTGAAATATTTTTATATTTGAATAATTATTTTTTAACCAGGCAAAAATTTTTGCAATAAAAACGATGGCAAAAATTGAAGTCTATAAAGCCCGTTTTGGGTTTGGGTATGGCATTTGAAAGAATTACAGAAAAGGAAAGTAATTACCGTCATTTAGAAAAAATGACGGTTACAGAATTGCTTACTAATATTAATAAAGAAGATGCTACTGTGCCGGCAGCTGTTGCCAAAGTAATACCTCAAATTGAGGCACTCGTAAATATTATTGCAGATAAAATGCTGATGGGTGGCCGTCTTTTTTATATTGGCGCCGGTACCAGCGGCAGGCTGGGTATTGTAGATGCAAGTGAGTGCCCGCCAACTTATGGTGTGCCTTATGGGTTGGTAGTTGGTATAATTGCTGGCGGCAGCAAAGCAATTACCGAAGCAGTGGAATATGCCGAAGATGATATTGAACAGGGCTGGAAAGATTTAATGGCTCATAATATAACCAGTAAAGATGTGGTAATTGGTATTGCTGCAAGCGGCACCACTCCTTATGTAATTAATGCGTTGGAAAAATGCAAAGAAAATAACATTATTACAGGCAGTATTTGCTGCAATTTAAATGCCCCGGTAAGTCAGGCTGCGGATTATGCTATTGAAGTGGTAGTTGGCCCCGAGTTTGTAACCGGCAGCACCAGAATGAAAAGCGGTACCGCACAAAAATTGGTATTAAATATGATCTCCACCTCGGTGATGATACAATTGGGCCGGGTAGAAGATAATAAGATGGTAAATATGCAGTTAACCAACGAAAAAATAGTGGACAGGGGAGTTAAGATGCTGATGGAAAAATTAAGCCTGAGCGACTATGAAGCCGCAAAACAAATGCTGATGGAAAAAGGGAGCGTTAAAAAAGCTATCGAGGCCTTCTCTTAATAAAATACCCGCCAACTTACCGTGTATAAAAAAATGTAGGAAAATTTATGCATTTTTCTTAATTTACATATCTAACTACAAAACTACTCATATGAATTTCAAAATTTTACTCTCCGCAACATTTACTGTTTGCTCGTTTACAGCAATGGCACAGGATGCCAAAACATTTGCTATAACAGGCGATGGCAACGGTGGCTTCGCCTGGATGAATATTCGCCAGGTAGATATTTCTTCGGGCAAAGTAATTCAGGAAATATATCAAAGAGATAAAACTGCTTTTATAATGCTGGATGCGGCTACAAAAAAGCAAGTGATTAATCCAATGAATGGAATTATTAAATTTAATGATGCTGCACCAACTGCTACAATGGTTGCCGCTGCTGCTTATGATCAAAAGCATGATAAATTATTTTTCACCCCAATGCGGATTGGCGAATTACGCTGGGTAGATTTAAATGCCAAAGGCGATGCCCAAAAATTTTACACCGAACAAACTCAATTACTTAATACGTTAGATTTAAAGGACGAAGCTAACCACATTACCCGTATGGATATTGCTGCTGATGGTAATGGTTATGCAATTACAAATGATGGTAATCACTTAATACGTTTTACTACCGGTAAAAAAACGGTTATTACTGATTTAGGTAATTTGGTTGATGCGGAGAATAACAAAAACGGTATTTCTATACACAACAGGTGTACCAGCTGGGGTGGCGATATGGTTGCAGATGCTTATGGTAAATTGTATGTAATATCTGCAGCACACCAGGTTTTTAAAGTAGATATTGATACAAGGATCACCACCCATCTTGGAACAATAAATAATTTACCTGCTAATTTTACCACCAATGGAGCCGCTGTCGATGAAAATGAAAATATTGTGGTAAGCAGCGCTAACAGTTTTGATGGCTATTATAAATTTAAACTGGATGATTTTAATGCCGTTAAAATGGAAGGATCGGATAAAACATATAATGCATCCGACCTTGCCAACTGTAATTTATTATTTCAAAAAGAAGCCGATGCAAAAAAGAGTTTTGGTGTGCCCTATGTTTCGCCAATTACAATTGCCAACGGCGATGCAAGGGTTTTTCCTAACCCTGTAACTTCAAATGAATTCAGGGTGTTGTTTGATGGACAAAAAGCTGGACAATATACTGTAGCACTATCTGATCTGTCCGGTAAAGTTGTTATGACAACAAGGGTTACTGTTTCTTCTAAATTACAATCGCAAAGCGTACAGTTGTTAAGAGCTATTGCAAAAGGGATGTACCTGGTAAAAGTTACCGATGCAGCAAATAAAATAATATTTACAGAGCGTATTGTGGTACAATAAAAATATTATGGTTATTAAGTACGGAGGTTGTCGTTTACGGCAACCTCTTTTTTGTACCCGGAAGCTCCAGCTTCCAGCCCTAAAAAATAGTTGATAGGATTGTTATAAAATAGCTTCATTTCTTTAAACTTTGCATTTATACTTTCTTTCAAAAAAATAATTATTAGTAATTGCAGGATATAGAACCATATTTTAACTGGCGCCATTTATATGCCGCTGAAGAAGATGAACTGTCGCCATTTTATGGCAGAACTTACAGCGAATTCGAATTTAGCCAAACGGTGTATAATTATTACATTCACCCGCAATGGGATGAGTTTGGCAGCAAAACATTGTACATGAAGATTTTGTTTGTTGATTACGAACAGAATTATGCCATTATAGAATTAATAGGCGAATGGAATGATGCGATTGAAAATGATATCATGAGTTTACGCCGGGATGTTACAGATATTTTATATGCAAAAGGCATTGCCAAATTTATCATCATTGCCGAAAATGTTTTAAATTTTCACAGCAGCGACGACAGTTATTACGAAGAGTGGCGGGAACAGTTGCAGGAAGATGGCGGTTGGGTTGTAATAATAGATATGCCGGAGCAAAGCCAGTACGATTTTAAAAAAGCCCGCTTAACCAATTATATCTGCTTAATGGATTTTCCGCAATGGCGAACATTAAAACCGGATATAGTTTTTCAACAAGTGGACAACTGGATGATGAAATTGCTGGCATAAATCGGTATCGTTTGCATAAAAACATTTAACAAAACACTTTTTTGAATGTTTGTAACGTAAATTTGCTTTCCAAAAATTTACTAATTAACCTTTGCTCAATGACTTTTAAACAGCTTTTTACTTCTTCAATAGGCAAGAAGTTCACGATGGGGCTTACCGGAATATTTTTAATTACTTTTTTAATAGTGCACTGCGGTATCAATTCCATGATTTTTTTTAATGATGGTGGAGAAACCTTTAACCATTGGGGTCATTTTATGGGCAGCAACCTGATTATCCGTACTATGGAAATTGGATTGTTTCTTTTTTTACTGTTGCATATTGTGCAGGGGTTAATGCTCTGGAGCCAAAATAACAAGGCACGTCCGGTTAAATATGCGGTTAATAATGCAAACTCTAACAGTAAATGGTACAGCAGGAGCATGGGCTTGCTGGGTACTTTAATTTTACTGTTTTTAGTATTGCACCTGTATCATTTCTGGACACCATCAAGGTTAGGGGGCATTGCAGGTATCCATTCTTTAGAAGAAACTACATTAAGTGCAGAGTACAACAGCCAGGCTGTGCATAATTTATATGCCGAAATGCAAAACGTTTTTCAAAATAATTTGTTAGTAGTAATTATTTATGTGTTGGGTGTATTCTCTTTATGCTGGCATTTAATTCATGGTTTTCAAAGTGCATTTCAAACCTTTGGTGTAAATCATAAAAAATACACACCAATAATAAAAGCAATTGGTGTAGGGTATTCAATAATTATTTGCCTGTTGTTTGCATCAATGCCCATTGCATTTTATATGGGTTGGATTGCATAATGTTTTTGGTTTTAGTTAGTTGAATAAAGATATGCTGTACAAGAGTGTCTCGCCTTATGCCAGACCAATGAAGCTAAATTGAAAAATAATTGTTTGGAACAAAAAAATATAAAACAAGATCTATAACATAATCTCCATCATTTCCTTCCGCCAACTGGCGGAGAGACAGAGGGGGTTTCATAATTTACAATATGGCTTTAGATTCAAAAATACCAGCAGGTGAAATGGAGGCAAAGTGGGAAGATTACAAAGGACATGTAAAACTCGTAAACCCTGCCAACAAAAGAAAATTAGAAGTAATAGTGGTGGGTACAGGCTTGGCTGGCGCATCTGCTGCTGCTGCATTGGGAGAGTTGGGGTATAAAGTAAAAACATTTTGTTTTCAGGATAGCCCACGCCGTGCCCATAGCATTGCAGCGCAGGGTGGTATCAATGCTGCAAAAAATTATCAGAATGATGGCGACTCAGTGTTTAGATTATTTTACGATACAGTAAAAGGTGGCGATTACAGGGCAAGAGAAGCTAACGTACATCGCCTGGCCGAAGTGAGTGCAAATATTATTGATCAGTGTGTGGCGCAGGGTGTGCCTTTTGCAAGAGAATATGGGGGCTTATTAAGCAACAGAAGTTTTGGTGGCACACAGGTACAGCGTACATTTTATGCTGCCGGGCAAACAGGGCAACAGTTACTGCTAGGTGCATATAGTGCTTTAGAAAGACAAATTGCATTGGGAAATGTAACACAATACAGTCGCCACGAAATGCTGGACGTAGTGATGATTGACGGAAAAGCAAGAGGTATTATTGCAAGGAATTTAGTAACCGGCGAATTGGAAAGGCATTTTGGTCATGCCGTTTTATTATGCAGTGGCGGTTATGGCAATGTGTTTTATTTAAGTACCAATGCGATGGGCAGTAATGTTACTGCAGCATGGAAGGCTCATAAAAAAGGCGCATTTTTCGGTAATCCGTGCTTTACGCAAATTCATCCTACATGCATCCCTGTTAGTGGCGATTATCAAAGTAAACTTACATTGATGAGTGAGAGTTTGCGTAACGATGGAAGAATTTGGGTGCCCAAGCAAAAAGATGATAACCGCAAGGCAACTGATATACCCGAAGAAGAAAGAGATTATTATTTGGAAAGAAGGTATCCGGCATTCGGTAACCTTGTGCCAAGAGACGTGGCATCAAGAGCTGCTAAAGAAAGATGTGATGAAGGTTACGGTGTAGGTACAACCAAATTGGCGGTTTATCTTGATTTTGCCGATGCGATTAAACGTTACGGAAAAATTGAAGTGGGTAAAGGTGCATTGGAAAATGTGGACGAGGCTGGTATTATTGCTATGGGGAAAGAGGTAGTGAAAGAAAAATACGGTAACCTGTTTGAAATGTATGCAAAGATAACGGGAGAAAATCCTTACGAAGTACCGATGAGGATTTACCCGGCGGTGCATTATGTTATGGGTGGGCTTTGGGTAAATTACGAATTGCAGACAACAGTACAGGGATTGTATGCTTTAGGCGAAGCCAACTTCAGCGATCATGGGGCCAACCGGTTGGGTGCATCTGCATTAATGCAGGGTTTAGCGGATGGGTATTTTGTAGTGCCTTATACATTGGGTAATTATCTGGCCGATGAAATCCGTAACCCATCAATTCCCACAACGCATCCTGCATTTGAAGAAACAGAAAAAGCTGTTAGCGACAGGATAAATACGTTGATGAATATAAAAGGCAAGCAAACGGTAGAAAGTTTTCATAAACGTTTAGGGAAAATAATGTGGGATAAATGTGGGATGGCCCGTAATGCACAGGGCTTACAGGAAGCTATAGCCGAAATTCAGCAGTTGAAAAAAGAATTTTGGAGTGATGTGAGAATTCCGGGAGAAATAAATGGTATGAACCCTGAATTAGATAAGGCCGGACGTGTGGCGGATTTTATTGAACTGGGCGAACTGATGTGTAAAGATGCATTGCAGCGTAACGAAAGTTGTGGTGGTCACTTTAGAGAAGAAAGCCAGACAGAAGATGGCGAAGCAAAACGTGATGATGATAATTATAGCTATGTTTCGGCATGGGAATTTAAAGGCGAAAGCAACTGGGAATTAAATAAAGAAGAATTGAATTTTGAAATAGTGAAACCAACGCAACGTTCTTACAAATAAGAGCCATGAAAGTATCAGGTTTCACTTTTGTAAAAAACGCCATTAAATATGGCTATCCTGTGGTGGAATCGATTAAGTCAATTTTACCAGTTGTAGATGAAATGATTGTTTGCCTCGGAGATTCGGAAGATGATACTAATAATTTAATAGCATCAATAGGTTCTCATAAAATAAAAATTATTCATTCTGTTTGGGATGATAGTTTACGGGAAGGTGGAAAAGTTTTAGCTGTAGAAACAGATAAAGCAATTGCTGCCACAGCAGATGATAGCGATTGGCTCTTTTACATTCAGGCAGATGAAGTGGTGCATGAGCAATACCATAAAACTATTATTGATGCCATGCAACAATACAAAGTTGATAAAAGGGTGGAAGGGTTATTATTTAATTACCATCATTTTTACGGCAGTTATAAATACATTGGTGATGGCAGGAGCTGGTACAGTAAAGAGATAAGAATTATAAGAAATAATCCGCAGGACGCCGGGCATAAAAAAATAAAAAGTTATCGTGATGCACAGGGGTTCAGGTGGGAGGATGACCACAAATTAAATGTAAAAATAATTGATGCTTACATTTATCATTATGGTTGGGTACGCAATCCTTTAACGATGCAGAAAAAGTATAAAGACTTTGGAAAGCATTGGGTAAAAGAAGAGGACTATAATACCTGGAGTAAAGAATTAGACAGTAAAACAGATAAGTTTGATTACAGCAATATAGATTCTGTAACACTTTTTAAAGGAACGCATCCTGCTGTAATGAAAGAGCTGGTTGCTAACGAAGATTGGAATTTTGATATTGACATCAACAGGAAAAACTTTAAAAACACAAAACACAGGGTATTATATTTTTTATGGCAAACATTTGGATGGCGGCCATTTGAATACAGTAATTATAAAAGGGTTTAAACAATACAGCAATTCAATTATATGGAGCATTACAATATGAACCTCACACTAAAAGTGTGGAAGCAGAAAAACAGCAAAGACAAAGGAAATTTTGAAACCTACCAGGTAAAAGATATCTCCAGTGAAATGTCTTTTTTAGAGATGTTTGATGTATTGAACGAGCAGTTGATTACAGAAGGTAAAGATTCAATTGCATTTGACCACGATTGCCGTGAAGGCATTTGCGGTATGTGCAGTATGCACATAAATGGTAAAGCACACGGTCCTTGGGCACAAAATACAACCTGCCAGTTGCACATGAGGGCTTTTAAAGATGGCGATACTATTGTAGTGGAACCATGGCGCAGCAAAGCTTTTCCGGTAATAAAAGATTTAATGGTGGACAGAAGTGCATTTGACAGGGTGATACAGGCAGGAGGATTTATTTCGGTTAATACTGGTAATGCTGTTGATGCTAACGCTATACCCATTGATAAAAAAAATGCAGATGATGCATTTGCTGCAGCCGCATGTATTGGTTGTGGTGCCTGTGTTGCAGCATGCCCCAACAGCAGTGCTATGTTATTTGTTGGTGCTAAAGTTTCTCAATTAGCATTGTTGCCACAGGGACACCCCGAGAAAAAAACAAGGGTAATGAATATGGTGGCCCAGATGGATAAAGAAAGTTTTGGTAATTGTACCAATACTTATGCCTGCGAAGCGGAATGCCCTAAAGGTATTTCTGTTGCCAATATTGCAAGGATGAACAAAGAATACCTTGGTGCAAGTTTGGGATCGGAATAAAAACAACACTTTTATAAAATACAAACCTTCGTTAAGAAGGTTTTTTTATGCAGCAAATTGCCAGTTATCCATCTCTTGCACAATAAATGCTAATTTTATGCATTACTAATCTAAAACTGTTGAAGCACCCCGGGATATACTTGTTTTTAATACTCACACTTTTTGTGCAATCTATATTTGCTCAAAAGCCTTCTCCGCTATCTAACCTGCGTAAAAAATTGATAGTTGTAAATACCGATGTAGTAAAAATTGATTCATTCACCATTGTTCCAAATTCGGTAAGTATAGCTAATGTGCTATCATCAGCGTATAAAATTGATGAAGTAAATGCCACTATTACCTGGATACAGAAACCGGCTGCAGAAACGGTGCTGGTTACTTACCGTGTATTTCCCTTTAAATTAAATGCTGTGGTAAAACATTATAATTACGACAGTATCCGTTATAATTTTATAAATAACAACCCGGTAACTTTTAATCTTAATTCTAAACAGGGTAACCCGCTTTTTGATTTTGGTACTGTAAAATCAGAAGGTAGTTTTGGCAGAGGAATATCTTTTGGTAACAGCCAGGATGCGGTGGTAAACTCCAGCCTTAATTTGCAGCTCAACGGTTTTATTGGCGACAGTTTGGAATTAACTGCGGCCATAACGGATAACAATATCCCCATACAGCCCGAAGGTAATACGCAGGATTTGAGAGACTTTGATAAAATATTTTTGCAGATAAAAAAGAAAGGCTGGCAGGCAAATTTTGGCGATATTGATATCAGGCAAAGCAAAAATTATTTTCTTAATTTTTATAAACGTTTGCAGGGTGTTTCTTTCAGCACCGATAATAAAATCAATAAGCATATTTCAAATTCATTACTGGTAAGCGGTGCTGTGGCAAAAGGAAAATTTACACGGAATATTCTTACACCAATTGAAGGCAACCAGGGCCCATATCGTTTGCAGGGTGCTAATTACGAAGTGTATTTTGTAATACTTGCCGGTACAGAACGTGTTTTTATAGATGGCCAGTTAATGCAGCGTGGCGAAGACCAGGATTATATAATGAACTATAACACTGCAGAAATAACTTTTACCCAAAAAAATTTAATTACAAAAGATAAAAGAATACAGGTAGAATTTGAATATGCTGACCGTAATTTTTTAAATGCACAATTATATGCAAGCAACGATATTAAGTTTAATAATAAATTTATTTTAAGCATTGGTGCCTTCAGTAACTCGGATGCAAAAAATTCTTCTATCAACCAGGTACTGGATAATAAACAAAAACAATTTTTAGCTGATGCAGGAGATGGTGTGGACAGTGCTTTTTACGAAAATGCACAACGGGATACTTTTTCTGTAGATAAAATTCTGTATAAAAAAATTGATACTTTATACAATGGAACGGTACATGATTCTATTTTTGTTTTTTCTACTAACCCCAACGATATTTTGTACAGCCTTTCTTTTGCTTATGTGGGGCCTGGCAAAGGCAATTATATGCCATTGCAAAATGCCGTTAATGGAAAAGTGTACAACTGGGTTGCACCCGATATTAATAATGCAAAGAAAGGCGACTGGGCACCGGTAATTTTATTAATTGCACCCAAAAAACAACAGGTAATTACTATTGGTGCAGAATATTTATTTTCTGCAAAAACAAAATTAAAGTTAGAAGGTGCCATGAGCAATTACGATATCAATCTTTTTTCGTCAAAAGATAAAGCTAATGACAAAGGCTATGCAGCAAAGCTGCAATTTCAAAACAGCGATAAAAAAATTAAATTGTTCAGTAAGGCTTTGCTTATGCAAACTAATTTGGGATACGAATTTGTACAGGGTCGATTTAAACCATTAGAACGTTTGCGTAATGTAGAATATTTACGTGACTGGAGTTTGCCTTTTGCAGTTAGTAAAGCAGATGAACATATTATTAATGCATCGGTAAAAGTTGCAGACAGCAAAGGCAATTTTTATGCTTACGAAATTATTAATTATAAACGCAGCGATAATTTTAATGGCCTTCGCCAGCAAATAGATAACTACACTGCTGCCAATGGCTGGAAGTTTACCAACAAAATAAGTTTTACTACCACCAATTCACAAAACGATAACGGTACTTACTTCAGGCCTGCCATTGATATAAGTAAAGAGTTAAGTAAAATTAAAAAACTGCAGGTGGGCATTAATTACAGCAGCGAGCAAAATAAACAACGCAATAAAATTACAGATAGTTTATCGCCATTAAGTTTTGCATTTAATATATGGCAGGTGTATGTAAAATCAAATCCCAATAAGTTAAACAAATGGGGGCTGTCTTATTTTACAAGAAATGATTTATTGCCTGTACAAACAAAATTGCAGCAGGCAGATAAAAGTGATAACTATAATTTTTTTAGCGAAGTGATGAAGAATGAAGACCGGCAGTTGAAAATAAATATCACTTACCGCAAGCTGCATATTTTAAACAGCAGCATCAGCAGGCAACGGCCTGATGAAAGTTTACTGGGCCGTACCGAATATGCTTTTAAAGAATTTAAAGGATTATTAAACGGCAACATTTTATATGAGCTTGGCTCGGGGCAGGAGCAAAAAAGAGAATTTACTTTTTTTGAAGTGCCGGCGGGGCAGGGAGAATATACCTGGATAGATTATAATGCCAATGGCATAAAAGAATTGAACGAATTTGAAATAGCTGTTTTCCAGGATCAGCGTAAGTATGTAAAACTTTTTACACCAAGCAACCAATATGTAAAAGCAAATTATGTTCAGTTTAATTACAACCTTGATATAAATCCAAGGTTGGTAATAAAACCCATTAATGCAAAGGGGATTAAAAAATTATTGTACCGCTCCAGCACCAGTTCATCCCTGCAAATAAATAAAAAAGATATTTCTGGCGGGAAATTTAAATTTAATCCTTTTACAAAACAATTGGTAGATACCACTTTGCTGGCATTAAACTCATTTTTAACCAACACCTATTTTTTCAACCGCAGCAATGTAAAGTGGGGTTTTGATGTTACACATGGTTTAAGCAATGGTAAAACATTATTATCTTATGGATTTGAAAGCCGTAAAGTGCGTAACCTATTTGGAAAAATTAGATGGAACCTCAACAAAAACTTTTCCAGCACAGTAAATTTCCGCCAGTCTAAAAATGAATTGAATACCAGCGGCACAAAATTTAATAACCGCAATTATCTTATTTTACAAAATAGTGCAGAGCCATCTGTTGCCTATATTTATAAATCAAATTTCCGGTTAAGCCTGGCGTATAATTTCAGCGATAAAAAAAATACTATCGATTCATTGGAGAAAGCGATCACTCATTCGCTTATCGCCGATGTTCGGTATAATATTTTAAACAACAGTACGCTAAATGCTAAAATAACTTTTAATCAAATTAATTTTAAGGCTTACCCCGGTGCAGCAAACACAACAGTAGGTTATATTATTTTAGATGGTCTATTGCCAGGTAAAAATTATTTATGGAATATAGAATATACCAGGAGGCTTGCAGGAAATTTTGAAGTAAGTATTCAGTACGAAGGCCGCAAACCCGGCGAAGCAAAAACGGTTCATGTAGGCAGGGCTTCTATAAGAGCAATTTTGTAATGCTGGCTTGGTCAAGACGGTTCATAACCGTCAGACCCATAAAAAGAAAAACGGCGCATTTATTTTGCGCCGCTTCTAATTTATATAATTTAAAAATCTCTATCCAAACAATCCGCCCTTTTTAAAACTCCGCACACCTTCTCCAATTTTAAAACCATTATTATACACTTCAATTTTATAATCGCCGGTTTCAAAACTGCTGTTCTGTTTCCAGTCAACATTTATAGTTTGGCGCTGACCCTGTGTATAATTTACTTCTACTTTTTCGGTAAAAAATTTATCTTCTCCTTCTCTTGTTTTAAAAGTGCCTGAGCCTAAAGCTTCCACAGTAACCGGCGTTCCCTTAGGATCGGTAATAGAAATATAAATTGTTTTATTGCCCGATTGTGTAATGCGGTTTTCATCCAGATCAAAAGAAATACGGAGCTTATCAACACGTTTTGCTGTGGTAGTTGTTTTTTCTTTGCCACTTTTTCTTTCATTTATTCCTGTAATGGAAAAATTGCTGGCATGTAAAGTAGAACCAATATCAATAACATTTTCTCTTTCTGCAATAACCGTTTTTGCAGAGTCAAAGTTTTTTTGAACAACATCCCTTTCTTTTGTAACCGTTTCTTTTTCCTGTATTAAAACAATTTTTTCTCCCTGCAGGGTTTCAATTTGTGTTTTATATCCGGCAATATCAGTATTTAAAGAAGCAATTAATGTTTTTGCCTGCGCCAGTTCTTCTTTTGTAGCATTTGTTTTGCTGAGTAACTGCTGAATTTGTGTTCTCTTGGCTGCAATATCCCTGTCACGTTGCGTAATCATACTGTCTTTACTGTGCGCCATGTTTGCGCTGCTGGTTTTAATCATGTCGTACTGCATGGTGGCATCGTCTAATTCTTTTCGCAGCTGATCTTTTTCGCTGGTAGTAGTGGCAAGCTGTGTATCTTTTAACTGAATAGTTTCTTTGGTTTTATTCTTATCGTATAGAATATAACCCCAGGTGCCTAACAGTGCAATTAATAAACCACCCGTAAGTAAATTACGCATGTTGTTTTTAGGTGGTGGAGTTGCAGCCGGTTGCGTATTTTCTGTAGCAGGAAAATTTTCGTAAGCCATATTTTATTTGGGTTTTATTGTTGACAAAAGTATTCATTCAGCGAGTTAAAAAAAGAGTAAAATAGCTGTAGTGTTAATATGTGAATAAATAACAGCTCGCTGTTATGCTGTAATTGCGCTAAAATTATGCCAATTTTTTATATCGGTAACAGCAGCCAATGCCTGTAAAAATATTTTATCTTTGATGCCATGAGTGCCGAAAAAATTATAAGCGACTGGAAAAAGAAAAGCTTTAAAACCCTTTACTGGCTTGAAGGCGAAGAAGATTACTACATTGATATGGTGATGGATTATGCAGAGCATAAAATTTTAGATGAAGCAGAAGCCGGTTTTAACCTCACTGTTTTTTATGGTAAAGATGCCGACTGGCCATCGGTAATAAATGCCTGCAAGCGTTACCCCATGTTTGCCGAGCGGCAGGTGGTGCTGTTAAAAGAAGCCCAGCAAATGAAAGACCTTGATAAGCTGGAAAGTTATTTTGAGCATCCGTTAAGCTCCACCATTTTTGTAATAGCGTACAAAACTAAAACTTACGATAAGCGTACGAAGTTGTACAAGCTCTTAAAACAATCTGCCGAAATTTTTACATCAGAAAAATTAAAAGATTTTAAAGTACAGGAATGGATAAAAGAGATGGTATCAGGAAAAGGCTACTCCATAAGCAGCAAAGCGGTAGGTTTGCTGGAAGAACATATTGGCAACGACCTCACCCGAATGGCTAACGTAATAGATAAACTTTCCATTAATTTAAAAGGCCGCAAAGAAATTTCCGAAGATGATATTGAAAAGTTTATCGGTATCAGCAAGGAGTACAATGTTTTTGAACTGCAGGCGGCTATTGCAAAAAAAGATTTGGCCAAAGCCATAAAAATTATACAGTATTTTGAAGGCAATCCCAAAGCCGCACCTATACAAATGGTGCTGCCGGCACTGTACGCCAACTTTAGTAAAGTATATACCGTTTTTGGCATGAACGATAAAAGCGAAGCCGCCCTGAAACCACATTTTTATTTTAACAGCACGGCTGTAAAAAATGCGTTGGAAACCATCCGCAATTACGGCTACGACGGTATTGAAAGAATTTTATTATTGCTGCACCACTACAATTTAAAAGGTGTAGGCGTAGGCGATACCGGAACCTCCGATGCATCTCTGATGAAGGAAATGGTGGTGAAGATGATTGCGTAGAAATTAAAACGCTTTCAGCACTTTAGTGGAATAAATTTTTATGCAGTACTGGTATCAGTTTAATCAGGATGCTGTAAAACGGTGGAAAGGCATGCAGGGTAGTAGCTGCTGACGGTTCTAATGCAACGCTGGTGAACAATGAGGCACTTAGCAAACATTTCTGCAGCCAGTGCAATCAGCAAAGTGTTTTTACTGCAGCCAAAATATTTTATTATTACGATTTGATTAATGAGTTGATACTACTTTCCCAAATAAGCCAATACCGACATGGGCAATTGAATATGGTGTATGATATGGTTGACAAAACAGCAGAAGATATGCTGATAATTTACGACAGGAACTTCAGCAATTACAAGGCAATAGCGCTGCATCTGTGGCAATAGGAATAGAGGGAATTCAAAGGGTACGCTTGCAGTTATTAAAGGTTTTATTGGCAGTGAAAAAGCCCAGCAATTGTGCAATGGCCACCTACCGTTTGTGCAATAGAATGATAAAGGTAAAGCGGTTATTTGATTAATGAAAATACTGTAATGAAAGTTGGGCTGGTGAGGGTGGAAAATATTCTCTTTATAAGAATCAATATTTGTTGATAAACTTTTCAAGTAATCTTGC